>JBEKVL010000896.1:0-2819 GCA_049514055.1 Tepidisphaeraceae bacterium
CGAAGACGCGCAAGGCAAGGAGTTCTCCGTCCACCTCTACACGGTCAATTGGAAAGAGTGGTTTCTCCTGCACAAACGGCTCAGCCAGGAGCAAATCGATCGCGCTAAGGCGGGCGCGAAGTTCAAGGGTCTGCTCATCACCGGCGGCAAGAACAAGGACGACCGCGTGCTCTACTTTGACAACCTTGCCATCTTCACTGAGCAATTTCCGCCACTGCAGTTCGAGCCAAGGCCGGAGCGTGGAATCGAGGTGCTTCCTGGTCAGTCTCGCGGGACCAACACGGGACCTGGCAAACTGCCGTTTCCGACGCGGGACACGACGATACTTCCCGGCAACCTGGTCGCCGGCTACACAAACTCCCTGCGTCCAGAGAATGGTGCTAATGGCGAGTTCGTGTTCGCCTATGAAGGCACGGATGGCCGACTCACCTACCGTTTGAAACCGGAGACCGGGACATGGAGCGACATTGGGGCCGAGTGGAGATTCCCAGTGCCGGCCGGCACAAAGCAGGAGAATGGGGTGGAGTTTGCCGTTAAACCGTGCGCGGGCGGTGGGGTCTTCCTGGCGACGGCCAAGGGTCCGATGCTGCCGGAGAAGGCGGAGCACCTCGGCACGCAGATCAAGGGAACGACGCTCGAATCGCGCTGGCGCCTGTCGGCAGCGGGTGTGTCGGCCGAAGTCTCCTATCGCTACTGCATGTGGGGTAAGTCGCTCGTCGTCGACGTGCTGGTACCGGGCGGCAACGTCGCCGAGGTGCGCTTTGGCCGCACCGTGGGCCTGACGAACCCCAGGTTGGTGACCAACCCCTTTTACCCGGCCGAGGGCGGCCGGCCGGCAGTCGCCGTTAGCGATACGAGAAAAGGGCCGCTCTTTCTCACCGGCAACGCCGACTGGTACGTTTCCAACGGCTCCATCCTCTGGGCTGCCAATGCCATTTCAGCCCAGGGCGTGGTCTACAACGGCGGCACGCGCTACGTCCCGCTTACCAATGGCAAACGCAACGACTGTTTCGAACGATTCTTCATCACCATTTCCCCACGCTATGAGGAGATGCTGCCGCGGATTCCAAACCCTCCCTCGTCATGGAAGCAGATTACCGGCACGCATCTCTGGCGGGCGCACGGGGCCAGCAACCGGGAACAGGATGCGCGTTACTGGACAAATGTGTATCGCTATGGCATGACGCAGATGGTCGTCACCGATCACGAGACGCTCTGGCGCGACGAAGGCGAGAGTTTTACGTTTCGCACCAGGGCCGCTCCCGGCAAGGGCGGCGACAAAGGGGCCTTCGACTACGCCCGTCTCATGCAGGACAAGCTCGGCTTCGTCTATGGCCCATACAACAACTACACGGACTTTGCTCCGGTGAACGAGTTCTGGAACGCCGACCTGATCGCTCGCGATCCGCAGAACCAACTTCAGCACGCCTGGATGCGCTGCTACGCGCCCAAGCCGGCACGGGCGGTCGAGTATTGCGCCCGGCTGGCACCGCAGATCCAGGAGAAGTTCAAGTTCAGCACCGCCTATTGCGACGTGCATACAGCGGTCGCGCCCTGGCATCGCGTGGACTACGATCCGCGCGTGCCGGGGGCCGGCACGTTTGCCGCCGTGTTCTACGCCTACGGGGAAATCATGCTGCACCAGAAGAAAGCGTGGAATGGCCCGGTCTATTCCGAAGGCAACTACCATTGTTTCTACATGGGCCTGACTGACGGCAACTATGGCCAGGACCAGAGCTATCGCCCGGCGGAGAATCCCTGGCTGGTCGATTTTGATCTGCGCCAGATGCACGACCTTGGATGCAACTTCGGCATGGGCAACCTGGAGATGTTCTACGCCAATGTGCCTCAACCACGCGGCACGCCGGAGCAACGAGACGCGGAGATCGACCGATTCCTGGCGGCCACGGTGGCGTTCGGACATCCGGGGTTTCTGGTGATGGAAGGCGGTATGGGCAACGCCCTGCGCAGCTACTACATGCTGCAGCAACTGCACAGCCGCTACTGCCTGGCCAGCGCTGCCGACATCCGCTACGCCAGCGCCGAAGGGCAGTTGCTCGACACCAGCCATGCCGTGGCGAGCGGCGTCTACAAACGATCCCAGGTGGTCACACGCTACAGCGACGGAACGGTCACTGCCGCCAACGGTAGCAGGACCGAGCGGATGGTGGTGGAGGCTTTTGGGCGCAAACTCGATCTGCCTCCCAATGGCTACGCGGGATGGACCGCCGACGGGGCCATCAACGTCCTCAGCAGCGATGCCCAGGGCAAGCGCAGCGACTACGCCGTCACGCCCGCGTACCTCTACGTCGATGGCCGCGCCCAGTTTGCCCGCTTTGAGAAAGTCGCCGGCAACGGCGCCGGTGTCTGCCGGATACTCCCGGACAACCAGCAGGAGATCATTCTCTTCAACGGCGCTGAGTGTGGTTTCGCCGTCGGTGCCACCACGGCGGTGGCACTCGACAAGGAGCGTAAAGAACTCGGCCCCGCCCAACTCCGTGTCTCCCGTGGCCTGACTTATGTAGTTCCGGTGGAAGGCGCGTTCAGCTACCTGCTCGGTAAAGCGGGAGCTGCAGCCGATCCGAAGGCCGCGGGAGCACCGGGCCTGAGTTGCGATCGCGATCGGGTCGTTCCCGGCGAGCGGGTCGTGGTTCGCGGCAGGGAAGCGCACGAAGTCCGGATTGCGGCCGACGCCAAGCCGGGCCAGCGACTCTGGTTCGAGTTCGAGAGTGCGGCCATCGATTTCACGGTCGTGCCGCTGGCCGAGATCCAGCCGATTCTCGAAGGCAACACGCTGCGTGTGAAACTGACGAGCCATC
>JBEKVL010000897.1:0-2811 GCA_049514055.1 Tepidisphaeraceae bacterium
CGCTGTCGGGCACGTCGCCGTACACAGCCGCCTCCACCTATACGTTTGCGGCGGCGGGATCGTACAACATTGTAGCCACCTATGTACCCGGCACCGACCAGGAGTTTGCGGGGAGCAGTTCAGGGGTTACGGTGACGACGGTTGACCTGATTGCCCCCACAATCACTTGGGCGGCGAATCCGCAACAGCCCATCGTGTATGGGACGCCGCTGAGCGACGTACAGTTGACCGCCACGGCGGCGGATCCGGTCACCGGCAACACAGTGACTGGCACATTTGTCTACACTCCGAAGGCGGGTTATTTGCTTCATGCGGGCACGCCGAACCTGAGTGTGACCTTCCTGCCGGATTCGAGCGAATCCACGATCTACTCGTCGAACTCGTCGACTGAGTCGATCACAGTGACGCAGGCGCCGCTGACAGTGACGCCGGACAACCAGACCATGGTCTACGGGGCAGCGGTCCCGCCCCTCACCTATACGTTCAGCCAAATGGCGGCCGGGGACGTAACATCGCAGATCACCGGCCAGGCCCAGTGTTCGATCACAGGAACGCCGCCGTACACGGTTTCGGGCAGCCCCTATCCGATCACTTGCTCGCAGGGGACGATGGTGGAGCCGGACTACACCTTCACCTTCGCGACCGGCAGCACGCTGACGGTGACGACAGCAACGCCGGCGCTCACGCTGCTATGCCAGGAAGTGACCTATGACGGCGCAGCGCACTCTTGCCAGGGAGAGGCGGTAGGCGCAGACGGAAAGACGCAGGTACAAGGGACCTTGAACATCAGCCCGGTGAGTGAGACTTTGGCCGGAACTTACCCGGAGACCGGCACGTTCACTGCCAGCGACGGCAATTATGTGGCGACACCCCAAACGGCGAACGCGACGCTGATCATCGACAAGGCAACGTCTTCCGTGACGCTGACCTGCCCATCAAGTGAGCCGTATAACGGCACGGCGTGGACACCGTGCACGGCTACGGCGACGGGCGCAGGCGGCCTGAGCACAGACGTGACGATAGATATCCAATACCAGAACAACACCAACCCGGGCACGGCGTCGGTCAGCGTAAGCTATACCGGCGATGCGAATCATACCGGGAGCAGCAACCAGACAACCTTCGCTATCTCGGGCGCTTCAGTAACCGCGTCGGCGGGCGGCGGCAGCTTTACTTATACCGGGGGGACATTTGCGCTCTCAGGCTGCACGATCAGCGCGCCCACCGGCGGGTACACGGGCGGCTTGACCTGCACGAACAGCCCGGACCCGGTTGGGCCCAACGTCACCACGGGACCACAAACGGTGACACCCGTTATCCCTGGTACTGAGAACACCTCAGGCTTCACGATCACCTATGTCCCTAACACCTATACGATTTCGCCGGCAACGCCTACGGTGACGATAACCTGCCCGCCGGCCGGCGTTGTTTATAACGGCAAGGCGCAGTCGCCGTGCACGGCCACAGTCACGGGCCCCGGCCTGAACCAGGACATTACGCCGTCGATCACTTACCAGAACAACACCAACTATGGCACGGCGACGGCCACGGTCAATTATGCGGGTGGTGGGAATTATGGGCCGGTCAGCAACGTCCAGGTGAACTTCGCGATCACCGCGGAGCCGGTAACGGCGACGGCGGGCAGCTTGATCGGCGCCGTCTATACCGGGTCGTCGCAAGCGATTCCGGCATGCGCGGTGGCGGCCACACCCCCGAATACGTACACGGACACCCTGAGCTGCACGGACAGCCCGGCCGCGGAGACCGATATCGGCTCGGGAACAGTGACTCCGGTGGTGAGCGGCAACACGCAGGGGAACTTCCAGGTCACCCCGGTGAATGGCAGCTGGAGTATCGCAGCTGCAACGCCAACGGTCACGGTGAGCTGCGCCGCCACCGTTGTTTATAGCGGCGGTGCGCAGACGCCGTGCACGGCAGTGGTATCCGGACCGGGCACCCCACCCCAGACGGTGACATGGACCTACACGCCCCAAAACATCGACGTGGGACTGGTCACGGCCAAGGCCACCTTCGCAGCCAGTGGCGATTACGGAGCAAGCAGCGGCCAGAATACCTTCCAGATCACGCCGGCGTCGGCGACGATGACACTGAACAACCTGAACCAGTACTTCACTGGGTCGCCGGCGACGCCGGTGACGGCAAATACTTTGCCGAACGGGCTGACCTACTCGGTGCTGTACGGCACTACCGCCGATCCGACGCATGCGACGAGCCCGAATCCGCCGACAGCAACGGGCAGTTACGCAGTATTGGCCACCATTACGAGTTCGGACTATGTTGGTTCGCAAACGGGAACGCTGGCGATCTCAGCGGCGCCCACCACGATATCGCTGACACTGAGCGGCGCGTCGAATCCCGCGCCGTACGGGACGAATGCGATTTTCGATCTGAGTTTGCCGATTGTGGGCGGTACGTGTCCCACGGGAACGGTGCAGTGGTTTGTGGACGCGGGCCCCACACCGGTAGCAACGACGACGCTGAGCGGCGCTTCGTGCTCCGCCCCGCCGTTCTACCAGACAAACACGCTCGCCGTGGGCACGCACACGGTCTCTGCGACTTACAGCGGTGATCTCAACTATCTGGGCGGCAGTGCGTCACTATCTCCGAACTACACAGTGGCGCTCGACACCACGGCGGTGGTGCTGCAAGCCTCGCCGGGCACCGTGAGCGTGGGTCAGGGGGTAACCTTCATAGCGACCATAACTCTGGCGGTGGGACCCGGCACCGGCAACCCAGCCCTTGCGGGGACAGTGAATTTCCTGAATGGCGCCAACACGATCGGCTCCACCA
>JBEKVL010000898.1:0-2809 GCA_049514055.1 Tepidisphaeraceae bacterium
GCCCTGTGTTCCCAAAGGCATTTCTTCGGTTGAACTGCGGAACATCGCCTACCGCAGGATGATCATCGACGTGACCGTTCGGGGCAGTGGGACAAAGGTGAACGAGTTGGTCGTCAACGGAAGGACCTCGGCCGACGGATTCCTCGCGGCACAAGATGAAGGTCGGAAGACGGTGACCATCATCACGGGGGACAAATAGCCATGAAGCCTGCGCCGGGATTGCTGGATCCTTGGCCATGCACGGAATCGCCATGCGGCGTGCCGACTCCCCCGAATCAGCGCCCTCCAGCGATGATCGCCGGCCCACCACTCAATGCTCCTGGCCGACGTGGCCTCCAGAAGGCTGTTTCCCGGCCACCAGCGAGCGTTGGGAGCCCGTTTTGGGCCTGCCGGGGACACCGGGCTCGGAAAACCGCAAATCGCTTCCCGCGGCTCCCCATGCGCCCTGTTGGATCACATGACACCGGTGGAGAACTCGCTTGCCGTTCCGCCGGTCTTCAGACATATCTTGATATGTCGCCATGCGCCGGGCGATCACACCGTCCGATGACCGGCTGCCGGGTCGCTTTCTGATTGACCCGCTCCAAGTTGGATGGCGGCTCCCGGGTCTCCCCCGGCCGAAACTCCCGGCCAGGCCGGCGGCAACGCGGGCCACGATGATCGTGACCGGCCGTCACCGGGGCGATCGGTGCAACCCGCCCGTCCCCCGCAGCCGTTCAGGCCAGGCCCATGGCCCTGCGCATCTCGGCCATTTGCTGCACCAGGTCGCCCACCGTCCGCGCCCGGGCCGAAAGCTGTCGTCGCGAGTTGGGACAAGGCCGCCGACACAGGCCATTTAACGCCGACCGAGCCTTTCCTCTCGCCGTGCGCGGCCCCGTCGAGCGCAGCCAGGGCTGGTGCTTCAGGGCGACCTGGCGGAAGAACTCGCGATCCACGTCATTCCACGGCCGCCGGCACTTGCCCGCCGCCACACGCCGGGGATCCTTCTCCGAATAGTCGAACGGTTCGCTCATGACCTGCCTCCCTGGTGCTCGCACCTGCCTGTTTGTCCCGGCGAGCCGAGACATTCTTTTTCCTGGATCGCGCACGTACGAGCTTCACGTCCTGCTCATGGGCGACATTTTGCTGTTCGATCACCGTAAACGACCGCGAGCCGGGGGGCGTCCGATAGGCCCGGAGTACCAAAACGATTTTCCGTAGCTCGCCAGTCAGCCGGGCGGCTACCCCGTTGAGGATCCGCACGCCGTCCGCCGAACTGGCGGCCCGGGCATCGCAATGCAGCCGGGCCAGGCGATGGTGGAGAATCAACAACTGTTCGAGCAGGAGTTGCTCGACGGGGTCGTCGCTCTGTTTCGCCCGTTTGACCCAGTCGTCAAAGTGACGTTTGAGGCTCTGGCTGCTGAACCCACCCGCGTCTGCCACGTCCACGAAGGCGGCCGGGATGAGCACGCGACTCGCGATGCCCGCCTCCTGCTCCACCGTCGGGTTCGGCGCTGGCTTGACGCCCCCGGCGGGTGGCTTGCTGTTGGCCGGCTCCGGCCGCGGGGCAGGTTCGGCTGTGGCCGTGGTGGTATGCGGTACGCTGGCCGCCGGATTTGTCTTGTCAGTGGTCATCGACGGACTCCTGATGCGGTTTGGCCAGTAGCGGCACGCCGGGGTTTGTGAGCTGCGTCGCCGTTCGTCTGGGCCGCTTCGGTCGACGTCCGGCGGGCAGGGCAGCCGGCGGTCTCGAATCCGTCGGCGGTTGAGCGAGGCTCCGCAGAAACTCGATTTGCTGGCCAAGCATCTGGTCCCCGCCTTCGACAGCTCGCATGATAGCGCTCGCGAACAACCGCAGCCCCGCCTCGAACATCCCCTTGCACCAAGCCGCGCCCGGAAAGCGAGAGGCGGCATATTCGCACACCAGGAAGCGAGCCTTCATCGCACTCTCGTGCATTTCCGGGTGCTCGGGGGCCAATTGTCCGCGGTGGTCGGCGATCAACAAATCGAGGACGGCGGGGCCGCCGATGATCGCGCAGTAGAACCAGGTTTCACGCTCGGTCGGCGGCCGTTGCCGCCAGGCACGCATGTCGAGTGTCTGTGCAAGTAACCAGTCGGTTGCCTGCCGGGCTTCGAGCACCGCAAAGAACGTGTTCTCGTAAACCCGGATTACCGAGCTCGCCACGCCCGTCTTCCCCGCAATGACCTCCACGCCCTCGCCGGCCAGCAGTCGCGCACCGACCGCATCGACCGTCACACCACCTCTAACGTGCAGTTGGTGGGCGGCCGAGAGGTCGGGCCAACGGTGAACGACGGCCGCCCGCTGACCATCGGTCGTCGCACTGGCCTGGGCGTGCTGGAAGTCCAGGGCCGTGCGAATGTGCGTATCATCGTCGGGCCGGAGGCACGAACCGTTGTGAAGCAAATACTTGGCCCGTTGCCAGCGCCAGTCCGGGTTGCGGAAGGGGCTGCCCAGCGAGCAGTCGATCCCGGCCGTTGAGGGAATAGTCTGTTGAGAACAAGAAGAGTCAAAGTTCATGGTTGCCTCTGGGTTGCCGATGCGTTCACCGTTGCCGTCGTCCCGGGATCTACGCGGATACGCCAGTCGTCCAGAGTCAGCGGCATCGGCCTCTGATTACACCAGTTTAGCAGAATGCGGCTCGGGATGCACGGCCGGGTATCTCTCATATCTTGATATGTCGTCAGTCAAACGGATGGCGGGCGAATATCTGGCCGCCATGAATTTGACCAAGCCGCACCAGACGTGCCAGGATCGACGATCGCAGGGTCGGAGGTCATCTTACACGTCTGGACCTGGTCGCGGGCCGCT
>JBEKVL010000899.1:0-2796 GCA_049514055.1 Tepidisphaeraceae bacterium
GTGCGGCACCAAAGCGACACGATCGAACAGAACGGAAGCAAACGAAGGCAAAGAGGCCGAAAAGAGCCTGATTCACTTCCGATAATACCCAGATACGTCCTTATCGGCCGTTCGAGATATGGGGAAGGCAGCCACGGGATGCTCTGCAAGTGCGCACGACGTTTCGGCGAAGCTGCGAGCGTAGGACTCTGCCGGCAGCCTTCGCCGGTAGCCTTCGCCGGTAGCCGCCAACCTCACCCCGATACGCCCGGACGGCGGATAGGAGGAAGAGACGCTAGAAATGCATGCACAGAGCGCAGCTCATCCCGTGGCGGGGTGCGGTTTCCCTCGACGTTTCCTGGCGCGTCGACGGTGCCAGTGCTCCGGACCCGTCGGAGCGAAACAGGCGAAGCAATAAGCCGTTGCGGCACTCCGCTCCCCGCAAGCCGGACAGGTCTGCCCGAGCTTGCCGGCCTCTTGCTCTCTCCTCGTATCTGGGCTGTCGCTCAAAGCAGATCCCGTGCCGCCAGCAGTCGGATGAGTTGCTCGAGCTGCTCGGTCCGATCGCCCTCGCCGGAGGCAAGCGCCTGTACGACCTCCTTGACGGCCCCGTCGATGGCCTCGCGTGGCGTCGTGGGAACGCGCGTCCGCCCTCGCCGATGCCAGCTGTAGATCGTGTGCATCGATACGCCGGTCTGAGCGGCTGCCTCGCGCACCCCGATCGTGTCGGCGAGTTCGAGTGCTTCGGCCCGCTTCTCGAGCGGGATGGGAGTCAAGAACGGATTACCGCGTGAGCGTGTCATCTTCGTTCCCTTTCTGTGGTGGAAATGGCACTGCTAGCCGGACGTTTTGCCGGCTTGCTGCGCCCCATGACGAGAGTCCCAATTATCAAAATCTGTCCTGTTCGGCTGTCCTGTTCGGGTTTTCGGGAGAGTCAACAGACTTGTCCTGTTCACTGTCCTGTTGTGTCCTGTTCACGCTCAAATCTTGTCCTGTTCGCTGTATCCGCCTGTCCTGTTCAAAAGGAACAGGACAGGGAGGGTATAGGGGTGTCCTGTTGTCCTGTTCAGGCCGGACCGTAGACCCGTGGCCGCGTCCCTGAGACTGAGATCCGACCTGGGTTTCGCGTGGCTGTCTTGCGGATAGCGGTGTCGTCATTCCCTGTCCGGCTTGCCAGTTCCTCCGCGGTCAAGGGTCGCCCCGCGGCGGCGATCGACAGGACCATCCTGTCGACGAGCGGTAGCGCGTCTCTCTCCATCGTCAGACTCAGAGCGCTGTGGAGCCGGAGCGGCTGCTCCGTCCAGCCCACCTTCAGCAGCAGCGGGCTGGCCTGCGGCCACCGGCTGTGCTTCGTGTTCGTCAACTGCATGACGTGGCTTGCCGAGTCCTCGGCGAGCTTCTCCACGCGCCAGACGAGCCGGGACGGTGTGCTCCAATAGGTCGATCCGAACGGCGCCATAGCGTCGGCCTTGTCCTTCGGGACGTGGGCCAGCGAGAGCGTCGGCCGCTCGAGTTCCCGCAGGACCTGGTAGTACGCAGTCGGCCCTTCGGGTTTCATGGCGTCGCTCGCGCCAGCGGCCGGGATCACGCTGTCGACCGCGGCCAGGTCCACGCCCTCGCCGTTGATCCATGCCTTCACATTCGCCGCGACCTGCCTGTTCGTCAGGGGGCCCCGGGGCGCAAGGTAAGGCACGCTATGAGCCGGTACCTCGAGGCGGTAGAGCCGCTCGGCGTACTCGTCCTCGTTGTCTTCCCAGTCGAGTATCCCGACGCGCAGCGTCGACGCCGTGCGGACGCCGGGGATGAATGCGGCATCGCCCGATGCCAGAGCGGCAGCGGCGAAGACGACCAACACTCCCTTGCCGACGCCCTGGGCCCCGAACCACATCGTTCGGCTGTCGCAGATGAGCGGCTCGATCAACCGCGGGGCGGCCGGCTCAAGCGTTTCGGGAGGCAGCCGCACCGGCTCTGCGTCCAGCGGGACGATCGCGGGCCCGAAGTAACCGAGACTGGCATCCGCCTCTAGCTTCTTGCCGGCGGCTGAGAAGTCCCCACCGTGTTCGAGCCTCGCGTACACGGTGAACGGCAGATAGGCGTGCTCACTCTCAAACTCGGTTGACGTGGTGAAGACGTGGAGCACACCCGGAGCCTTGTAGCCGAGCGACGCCGACACGCCGATCTTCTTGCCGGGCCGGCGTAGATAGATGGTCCCGCCAATGCTGTACACGTTTGTCCAGCCGTGTCGCTCGAGTAGCAGGAGCGTCCGCTCCCCAACGTCGGGCGCGGCGTTGTAGCGGTCTCCGGGGCGATCCCCGACAGTGCCGGGCTCCGGCCGTGGTGCCGGCGTTGGCATCTGGTCGAGCAGCCGGGCGAGGCCGAACAGCTCGTCCCGCTCGTCGTCCGTAATGGTGGCGATGGTCTCAAAGCCACCAGCTGCCATCTGCCACGGCTGGCCGGTTGGGTGAACGGATCCACCGGACGGAGCCACGATGCAGTACCCGCCCTTGCCTCGTGTCTCAATCAGGACTTCCCTGGCTGTCCGCTTGGCGAGCTTCGTACTTTTGAGCGGCGTCGGGACGTGGTAGAGCAGGTGGTACCCGCCGCTGGGTGTCCTTTCGCTGTAGCCGTTCTGAATTCGATCGAGAACCTCGCCCAGCCCAGCGGCGTCGGCTAGGTCGCGGTACTGCCTGGTCAGGCCATCGGCGACGGCTCGTCCCTCAAATTCGAGCATCTCGATACCCGACACGGCCCCGGTGACGAGCCCGATGCCAGTTCGGCCATCGCGATACCAGTCCCGAATCTCGGCCTCAGTCGAAA
>JBEKVL010000900.1:0-2788 GCA_049514055.1 Tepidisphaeraceae bacterium
GGTGATCTTCACCAGTGCCAATGGCGTGACGCATTCGCGCAGGCAGCTCAATGCCCTGGGGATGGACGTGCGGGCATTTGGCAAGGCTCGCGTGGCCGTGATCGGCGAGGCGACGGCGGAAGCAGTGCGGCGCGAATTCTCGCTCGAGCCGGATCTGATGCCCAAGTCGTTCGTGGCCGAGGCGCTGGCCGATGAACTGGAGAAGCGCGGCGAGGCCCAGGGCAAGCGATTCCTGCTCTTGCGTGCCGACATCGCCCGCCCGGTGCTGCGCGAGCGGTTGGAGAAAGTGGCCGCTACGGTGCTGGACGTGCCGGTCTATGAGAGCAAATGCGCCAAGAGCCTGCCGCCGCAACTGCTGGAGGCGATCGATGCAAAACAGGTGACCTGGGTGACATTCACCAGCAGCAGCACGGCCGCGAATTTCGTGGCGCTGCTCGGCGGCGACTACAAGGCCAAGCTGGCCGGTGCGAAGCTGGCGAGTATCGGTCCGATCACCACCAAGACCATGAAAGACCTCGGCCTGCCGCCGACGGTTGAGGCCGGCGAATCGAACATTGCCGGGCTGGTGGAGGCGATGGCGGGCAAAGAGTAGTCATGGAACTTGTGCCTGCTCGACTGCTGCAAGAAACGCTGGTGGATTGACGATCTTCCGCAGGAGCATGGGGCGGGTGAGCACATCGGAAATCTCTTGGAGGACTGGCGGACTCAGGTACAGTCCGGCACGATTCTGGTCAACGAGTTCAAGGCAGCGACGACAAGGACCGTGTCGTCGTCCCGCGCCTTGCAGGAAGACGACGCGGTCAAAGACGGCGCGGGGCGCGTGTGTGCTCATGACCGGTGAAGTTGGCGACGTGCGTTGCGTGATTCGGCGAGGGCGGCTTCCAGCGTCTGGCGGAGATCGGCATCGGTTTCACCGGAAGCGTCAATGGCCCGCGCGAACGGTTCGGCCGCTTCGACGAACGTGAGCGGGGCGCTGATTTCACGGCGGATGATATCCTGCACGTAAGTAGTGAGGTCTTTTCCCGCAGCAGCGGCTCGAACGGTGAGTTGCTGTTCCTGATCCGGAGGAAGGGCGATGCTAAGGGTCATGTCGCGGATACTCCTTTCGTATCGTACGTCGGGCAGCATATCGCAGCTTGGTGACGCCGGCCATTCCTAAGTCAGGATCTCTTTGACGGCATTTCCCGCCACATCCGTCAGTCGGAAATCGCGGCCTTGGAAGCGGTACGTCAGCCGCAGGTGATCAACACCCAGCAGCCGCAGCATCGTGGCGTGCAGGTCGTTTACGTGGACCGGATTCTCGACGGCGTTGTAGCCGAGTTCGTCGGTGGCGCCGTGGGTGATGCCGCCCTTTACGCCGCCGCCGGCCAGGAACATGCTGAAACCTTTGATGTGGTGGTCGCGGCCGTCGCCCTGGGCCATGGGCGTGCGGCCGAACTCGCCGCCCCAGATGATCAGCGTGTCGTCGAGCATCCCGCGCTGTTTCAGATCGGTGATCAGGGCGGCCGTGGCCTGATCGACTTCCCTGGCGATGACCTTGAAGTCGTTCTTGAGGTTGCCGTGGTGGTCCCAGTCGCGGTGGTAGAGCTGGATGAACCGCACGCCGCGCTCGGCCAGCCGGCGGGCCGTCAGGCAGTTGGCCGCGTAGGAACCATCCGGCCCGGCCACGCCATAGAGTTCGCGGATCTGCTGAGGCTCTTTGGAGATGTCCATCAGTTCCGGCACGCTCATCTGCATCTTGAACGCCAGTTCGTACTGGCTGATGCGCGTGGCGATTTCCGGGTCGTCCACGGACTCGTCGCGCAGGCGGTTCAGCGCATTGGTCGCGTCGATCACATCGCGCTCCTGCGCGCGGGACACACCCTGCGGATCGCGAATGTGATGTACCGCATCGCCCATGGCGTAGAACCGCACGCCTTGGAATCGGCTCGGCAGGAAACCGGCCGACCACTGCCGCGAGGCGATCGGCTGCTGCTGGCCGGATTTGCCGGTGGACGTCAGCACGACGAACCCCGGCAGTGCATCCGCCTCCGTGCCAAGGCCGTACCAGACCCACGAGCCCATCGACGGCCGGCCGGGCACGGTTGACCCCGTGTTCATGAAGGTGTGGGCCGGGTCGTGGTTGATGGCATCCGTGACCATCGAGCGGACGATGCAGATCTCGTCGGCCACCGAGCCGATCATGGGGAAAAGGCTGGTCATCTCCTGTCCCGATTTCCCGAACTTCGCGAACGGATATTGCGGCCCCATGCAGTGCATGGCGCTGTTGCCCTGGAGCTGGGCGATGGGCTGGCCTTTGGTGAACGATTCGGGCATCGGCTTGCCGTTCATCTCGGTGAGCTTGGGTTTATGGTCGAACGTCTCCAGGTGCGACGGCCCGCCGGCCATGCAGAGGTGGATCACGCGCCTGGCGCGCGGCATCATGTGCAGCGGCCGGATAACGCCGCGCCCCGGCGGCAGCGTCTCATCGGCCAGCACGGATTTGTTCAACAACGCCGCCAGGGCCAGCGAGCCGACGCCGGTGGCCGCCCGGCCGAGGAGATTGCGGCGGGTGAGGTAGCGGACGAGGGGGATGTTCATTGCATCGTGCATGGTAGTTCTCTATGTAGGGTGCGATTCATCGCACCGGATTGGATCGGTGCGATAAATCGCACCCTACGTTTGTCAGTCGCGTGTCACCACCTCGTGCAGGTTCAGGATCGCGCGACAGACGCTGGTCCACGCGGCCAGCTCCGGGGCATCCAGATCCTTCGCCGCCGGCCGCTCGCCGGTGGCGACCAGCTTCTTC
>JBEKVL010000901.1:0-2788 GCA_049514055.1 Tepidisphaeraceae bacterium
GGCCGAGACGGTGGCGAAATGGCGGGGAGAGTTGAAGTTGGGCGAGGGCGAGGCGGTGCCGCGTTTGTCGCCCAAGGAATTCGCCAAAGCCCCGGCCGAGCGGTTCCGGGCCGAGGCGCAGTTCTATGTGGAACTCGAGGATGCCTTCTTCCAGGGAATGGCCAGGCATTTGCGCGATGCGGTTGGGGTGAAATGTCCGCTTATCGGCAATTCAGATCACGGACACGGCAACGCCTGCTACGCGCTGTTGGCATCGGTATCCAGGCTCGATGTGGTGGATGGCCACGTTTACTGGCAGCATCCCAGGTATGTTTCCGACTCGACCGGCAAGCGCAGCGGGTTTGAGATCAACAACACGGCGATGGCCAGCGATCCGTTGCACAGCACGCCGGTGCAGTTGTCGCGGTCGGCGGTGGCGGGCAAGCCGTATACCGTGTCGGAGGTGAACCACCCGTTCCCGGCCGAAGATGCGTGTGAGGGCGTGCCGCTGCTGGCGGCGTACGCGGCGTTCCAGGACTGGGATGGCATCTTCTGGTACACACTGGCCCACAAGGACATCGGGCAGATGGATGCGAAGGTGGCCGGGCATTTCGATTTCGCGTTCGACCCGGTGAAGATGACGCAACTGCCGGCCGGGGCGCTGATGTTTCTGCGCGGCGATGCAAAACCGGCGGCGCAGACGATCACGCGTACGTACAGCCACGAGCAGGTTCTGGACAGCCTGCGATTGACGGGGTCGCAGGGCCCGTATTTCACGCCGGGGTTTCCGCCGGCGCTGCCGCTGATGCACGCGATGCGCATCGGCTCGTTTGACGGCCCGGCAACCGCGACATTCGAGCAGGTGCCCACGGACACGATTGTGTCCGACACGGGTGAATTGTCGTGGTTCAATCGCAGGAGCGCCGGCGTCGTGGCCATCAACACGCCGCGGTGTCAGTCGCTGGTGGGAAGCGTCAAACCGGGCGACAAGACGGCCAATCTTTCTGTCGATGTCTCGACCAGGTTCTGCGCCGTTACGCTCACATCGCTGGACGATCGCCCTGTCGCCAGTTCGCGCAAGCTCCTGCTGAACACGGCCACCCGCGCGGCCAACACCGGCATGAAGTGGAACGAGAAACGGACGACACTGGAGAGTTGGGGCACGGCCCCGACGCGAATCGAGCCGATCGCCGGGAAGATCATGCTGAGCGGGATTGAGGCGTCTGAGCTGACGGTCCAGCCACTCGACGGCGCCGGGCGGCCGTTGGGCAAGGTCGTCAAGCTGGCGCGAGCGGCGGACGGGACATTTACGCTGACGCCGTCGGAGGCGACGGTATGGTATGTCCTCGCGCGGTGAAGGCGGCTTTGCGGCGTGACGGTCACGACGCCGACGCTTGCAGGTCTTTCACTCCAAAGTTGAGGCGGATGGTGTTACGATAACGGCTACGAGTCCTGACATGCCGCCCGACACGCCGCAGACTCTCGCCAGTCACGTCCGCTGCCGCAAGTGCGGGCATGGGCCTGCACGGCGTAGCATGGCACGGCTCCACGGCAAGTGACAACCGCCGCGCCCGCCGTATCATGTCCCGTCCATGCCGACCGTCCGTTACAAGCTGGTCATCGCCTACCGCGGCACGCACTATCACGGATGGCAGAAGCAGGGCGTCTACGCCAACTACAAAGGCCCCAAGCCCAAGCCGGGGCACGGGATCCCCACGATTCAGGAGATTGTCTCGCGGGCGCTGGGCGAGGTGCTGGGACACCCGGTGCGGCTGGTGGGGTCGTCGCGGACGGACACCGGGGTTCACGCCAAGGGGCAACTGGCACATATGGACACCGATCAGGTGCAGATCCCACCCAGCGGCCTGCGACGGGCGACCAACTGCCAGCTTCCGGATGACATCCTGATTCGCTCGATCGAGCCGGCCGATCCGGAGTGGGATGCCATCGGCTCGACCATTTCCAAGCGCTACCAGTACGCCATCTGGAACGATGAAGATCGCAATCCGCTGTACAGCGACCTGGTCTGGCACCGCCGGCTGCCGCTGGATTTCGAGGCGATGCGGGCGGCCGCCCGGCACTTTGTCGGCACGCACAACTTCGCCAGTTTCGCCCGGCCGGGGCACCATCGGGGAAACACGATCCGCACGGTGCTGGCGTGCGATGTGTCGCGCCGGGGGCCGCTGATTGTGACCGGGGTCGAGGGGACGGGATTCCTGTGGAACATGGTGCGGATCATGGTGGGGACGCTGGCGCAAGTGGGGCTGGGGCTGTTTGCGCCGGATGATATCCGCGACATGCTGGCGGCCAAGGACCGCAGAAAAGGCGGCGCGACCGCGCCGGCGCACGGGCTCTATTTGCAGTGGATCAAGACGGCCAAGCGCGGCGACCGGCGCAAGGGCGAGGAGTTGGCGCAGTAGACGGCATTGGTGCGGGCTTCCAGCCGGCGAAGGCCCCCGGACGCAGGCTGGAATCCTGCACCACAAATGCGGGGCGGTGGGCGGCTGGGGCACGATGCCTGCGGAAACAAAAGAGGACAGTCGCTGTGAAGCGAACTGTCCTCCGGAGGGGAGAAAATGCGCCGTTGGCGCGTTGCTTTTGGAGCGATTTCCATCCTAAAGACCGCCGGGAGAGAGTCAACAGGTCTTCGGCGAAATTGTGGTTTGGGCCGCCGGATTGCCGTGGATTGTCAATCCTGTTCGGCTCGCCGTTTGCTTACCCGCACGTCGCCGTGGCCAAAATAATTAACGTAATCTTAACTTGCGCTTTTGTGGTCAATAGCGCACAATACCACGCAACGTGGTACGAC
>JBEKVL010000902.1:0-2782 GCA_049514055.1 Tepidisphaeraceae bacterium
CTCAGATCCGCGAAACCACAAAGCTCCAACATTCTTTTTTCTCGCCGCCGGCGGGTCTGCCCGTACTTCTTGGCAGACCGTGTATTTGTAGCCGCGATCGTTGATCGCGGTCCCCGGCCGCGATCAACAATCGCGGCTACAGGCAGCATCTGCCAAAAAAAACGGGCACCCCCCCGTCGGCCCCAGCCTGCATCCGCGATTGACACATCTTCCGTAGTTTGATACGGAGTCCGCTTATGCATCCCTCATCCAACCTCCATCGCTGCCTCGGGTTACTGATCCTCCTCGCGGCCGCCGTCGCGCCTGCGCAAACCCCGGCCGATACCAAAGTGGTCTACGAAGCATATCGCTTCGAGCCCGCCGAGGATTGGCGTACATCGGCGACAGGCAACGGCGGTGCAACGTCATTGAAAGCACGCACGCTCCACCTGGACTTCTCCAGAGGAGCCCCGGCCATCGTGCTCAAAGCGCCGGATCGGTCGCTGCTGACCCGGCCGGAGAAACTGCGATTACGCGTGCGGGGCGCCGCCAAGGGACACCCGCTTGAGGTCTCCCTGCACACGCACTTCATGACGTTCTACAAGGTCGTCGGCGAATTCAAAGGCGAAGGGGAACAGGAACTGGCGATTGATGCCCCGCCGGGCCAAGGCTGGCAATGGCGCGGCGGCGAGAACGATGGGAAGATCCACGGGCCGCTGCGAATCGGCGAGATCAAGTTCCTGGCCAATGGCAACGCGGACCAGTGCGACATCGAGCTGCTCGGCATCACCGTCGACGGGCGTTGTCCGGCCGACAAACTGCTGGTGATGACGGCCGACTCGCAGGCGGAGAAGCCGGCGTTTCGAGCGGAATTGCGCTCCCTGGCCTCCGCGCCGACCGAGGCCGTGCTGAACTGGACGATCCTCGACTGGCAGCGCAACGAACTGGCCAGGGGCAATCGCACACTCGAACTGTCAGCCGGTGGCAAGCCGATCAGTGTCGATGTGCCCTCGGATGGCGTATCGGCCAATCTCAAGTTCGTCGAGACGCGATTTGAGTTGGCCGTGACTGGGCAGAAGATCGCGCCGGTGTGTGCGTACTGGGTGGCGCCGATGCCGGCGCGGGAGGACGGCAGATTGCAGCCGGAATCGCCGTTCGGGATGGGTGTCTATCTGGGACGCTACAGCAAGCAGGACATGGAGGAAGTCGCGAAGAAGGCCCGCGACGCCGGCGTGAAATGGTCGCGCGAGGATTTCGGCTGGTCGCGCATCGAGCCGCAGCCGGGGAAATTCACCTGGGACTACTACGACCATCTGCTCGATTGCGCCAACCGCAACGGCATCACGGTGTACGCCATCGTCGGCTACTGGACACTCTGGTCGAAACAGTACACCTCTGAAGGTGTTGATCAATATGTGACGTTTGTACGCCAACTCGTGGGTCGGTACAAGGACCGCATCCACCAGTGGGAAATCTGGAACGAGCCGAACATCTTCTTCTGGCAGGGACCGAAGGAGCTATACGCGGAGATGCTCAAGAAGAGCTACGCGGCCATCAAGGAAGTGGACCCATCCGCGCAGGTTCTGGGCATTTCCACGGCCGGCATCGACCGCGCCTTCATCGACAAGATGCTCAAACTGGGCGCCCCGTTCGATGTGCTGACCATCCATCCCTATCGCACGAAATACGACGACCAGGCCTTCATCAACGACCTGATGAAGGTGTCCGACCAGGTGAAGTCGCCCGACGGCAAACGCCGGCCTGTCTGGCTTACGGAAATGGGCTGGGCCACGCACACGCCCCACCATGTGCTCGGCCAGGATTTTCAACCCGTGAGCCAGCGGACGCAGGCGGAACTGATCGCGCGCGTCTACCTCGCCTCCATCGTTTCGGGAATTGAGCCGCGGACGTTCTGGTACGACTTCCGCAACGACGGCGACGATCCGATCTACTTCGAGCACAACATGGGGATCATGCGGCGCGACGGCCGGGGCAAGCCGGCGTATCGGGCGTATGCCGTACTGGCGCAGACGCTCGACGGGATGAAATACGATGCGCCGGTCGTGGTCGGCGAGGGAATCATGGCTTTCCGGTTCGTCTCGGCCGCCGGCGCGAAGAAACAGGTGCTGGCGGCGTGGGACGCCAAAGCCGACACAACCGCCGATATGAAAGTGCCACCCGGCCGCGTGAAGATTGTCAACGGCATGGGCGAGATTATCGAGAAAGAGGCGGCCAACGGCGTGGTGAAGGTGGAAATGAAGACCGGAGCGGCCGTGTACGTTGTCACGGAGTGACCTTACCGGTTCCGATTCCGGTTGGCCACGACGCGCGTCAGCAGGCGGCGCGAGGCAAAGTGGGAGGCGGCGAGGGAGAACTTGGCGAAAAGGCCGGGAACAACGAGAAGTCTTCCCTTTAGACAACCTTCGTAGCCTGCGCGGGCCACATCCACGCTGTTCATGACCGACGATCCCGAAAACAGTCTGGCGTGGCCGATGCCGGCGCGCTGCTGGAATTCGGTATGCGTCGGACCCGGGCAGAGGATGGTCACGCTCACGCCCGTGCGGCGCAGTTCCCGCCACAGGGCCAGCGAGTGCGAGACCACGAACGATTTGCTCGCGTAGTAGGTGCTCATGTACGGGCCGGGCACGAAGCCGGCGATCGAAGCCACATTGAGTATCCGGCCGGCCTTGCGCTCGACCATCGCCGGCAGGAACAGCCGGGTTAGATGGATGAGCGAGCAGACGTTCACCTGGCCCATCGCCAGTTCGCGGGAGAGGTCGGCCTGGGCGAACTCGCCGTGCGA
>JBEKVL010000903.1:0-2769 GCA_049514055.1 Tepidisphaeraceae bacterium
GAGCAGGCCGTCGAGGGGCAGTTCCAATTCCTTGCCCCACGGCACCCCCACCGACTCCACCTCATTGATATCCGCCAACACGGGATAGAGCGAATACGTCGGATCGGGAAACGCCAGCAGGTCAGCCGGGCCGAGGAACGTCCGCACCGCGATGGACAGGATGTCGTCGCTGCCGTTGCCGGCGATGATGTTCTCGCGAGCAACCCCCAGCACCTTCGCCGCCGCGTCGCGAAACGCGTCGGCCGTCGGATTGGGGTATTTTCGCAGCATGTCCGGTTCGATATGGGCCAGTGCCTGCATCACCTTGGGACTGGGCGGATAGGGATTCTCATTGGTGTTGAGCTTCACCACGCGCTCGGCCAGCCCCGGCTGCTCGCCGGGCGTGTAGCCCGCCATGGTGCGGATGTTGGGACGGACGAACGGAGGAATCATGGGACGGTAGTATACGGTGGATAGTCGGTAGTCGGTAGTGGATAGTCGGCAGTACGGAATCTTAGACAACGACCGGCGATCTACTACCCACCATCAACGACTGTATAATGCAGCCATGCCGGACACGACCGCATCCGATCACGATCCCCACACATCGCCGGAAATTCCCGCCGAATGGCTCGCCGAGTTTGAAGCCGCCGCCCGCCGGCCGCTTGAAGTGCGGATGCGCTACGCCTTCATCAAGACCTACAAACCCGTGCTCGACGACGCAACGTACCGGTCGTTCGACAGCATGGCGGACTACCGTCGCTGGTGTGAAGACAATCTACCCGATTGGCTTGGTTATGGCCGGGATTGAATCCTCACTCCAACACTCGCCGCGTGGCCGTCGAGATGTTCCGCCTCGGCCAGCGCAACGATGGCCGGCGCGTCGGATCGCAGACCGCTTTCCTCGTAGCGTGCCACGCTCGAGCGTTTCAGGAACTCGTACACGCTGACGCCGCTGCAGAACCTCGCGGTGGTGTTCGTCGGCAGGCAGTGACTCGGGCCGGCCACGTAATCGCCGGCGGCCACGGGCGCGTATGGTCCGACAAAGATCGCGCCGGCATGGACGAGCTTCTTCAGAACCCCCTGCTCATCCCGCACCTGGAGATTCACATGCTCGGCCGCGAAACGGTTGGCCAGTTCGATCAGCCGGTCCATCGAGCGATCCACGATGATCGCGCTCGAACCGGCCAACGCCTTATCGATGGCCGGGCGGCGCTGCCGCTGGGCCGTTTGCTTGGCCAGTTCCACGGCGACCTCGTTGGCGAGCGACTGGGACGTCGTCAGCAGGAAACAACTCCCCGGATCATGTTCGGCCTGGGCGATCAGATCGGACGCGATGAAATCCGCCCGGCCGGTCTCGTCGGCGAGGACAACAATCTCGCTCGGGCCAAGGTAGCCGTCGATGCCGACCGCGCCGGCCAGCAGCCGCTTGGCAAGTTGCACGTACGTATTTCCCGGCCCGACAATCTTATCCACGCGCGGCACGCTCCTGGTGCCAAACGCCAGCGCCCCGATCGCGGCCGCCCCGCCGGCGCGAATCACATGTTCCAGTCCCAGTTCATGACACGCCGCCAGCACCAGGTCCGTCCGGCCATACTTGCTCGGCGGCGTACATGCCACCACCATCTTCACCCCGGCCACCTGCGCCGGCACGGCCAGCATGATGAGGCTGGAGGGATACGACGCCTTGCCGCCGGGGAAATACACCCCGGCCGAATCCAGCGGCGTGAACCGCATCCCGAGCTGAATCCCCGGCCGCTGCAAGACCGGCGGATCCTTGGGCATCACATGCGCCTGATACTCCCGCACCTGAGCAATCGACCGCCGCAGCGCCGACATAAGTTCCGCCGACACGCGCGACGCCGCCTCCTTCATCTCCTCCGGCCGCACACGAATCTGTTCGGCCGTGAACGATGGATCGTCAAACCGGCGGCAAACCTCGACCAGCGCGTTGTCGCCGCGCTCGGCCACATCGGCCAGAATCTCCTGAACGTTGATGGCCGCCTCGGCCAGGCTGCCCTTGTTCAGGGCAATCCCCACGGGATCGAGCCGCAGATTCGCCAGCAACGACTCCACCTGCTCCCGATCCGCCGACGACGACAGTTGTAGTATCGCGATCATGATCACCACCTCCGATCCCCGCATCACAAGAATGTAAATCGAGCTTTCAGATTCCAGGTCACTTGAAGTCATGCACCTGCACGCGTTTCCAGTGCTGCTTGTTCCGCGTAATGAACTGCATATGCAGATCATGTTTCTGGTAGACCTCGTGCGACTGGTCGTCATCGAGAATCACGCACAGCCCCACATCATACGAATTATCCACCACATCCCGCGGCGTCATCGCCGGCCGCCCGGACCACAGTTGCCGCACTGTCGGTATCGTGGCGAGATACTGGTAGCAATCTTCCACAAGCTGCTTGCGGGCCGCGTCAGGCGTTCCCTCGTTCAGCCAGAAAAGCACATGATGCACGAACATCCTCAATCCTCTTTCGTTCAAACGGCCGGGGATTGTCGGGGGCGAAGGGGATCTTTGCAAGCAGCCAATGTTCGTCTCGCAAACCACCCGGCGCATCGAGACCTTGCTCCGCCAGCCCGCAGGCAAATGGCTGCTCACACGCGTCTCCGGACTCACCTCCACCGCGAAACTGCGGTCTCTCGACGTCGAACTCCCCCTGGCCGAGGTCTACACCGGAATCGAGTTCCCTGTGGATCCGCCACTCCCTCCACGACCTTGACCTCCGCTCCTGCTGCGTTCATCCTTCATCGTTCATCCTTCATCCTTTACTC
>JBEKVL010000904.1:0-2766 GCA_049514055.1 Tepidisphaeraceae bacterium
CGATATCGCACGAGCGAACCGACCTTGAGGAATGGTGGGCCACGTCGTTCCAGGCGCCACCGTCGGACAGATGCCAGGCTGACGTGCAGCCTCTGCGCCACGTCCTCCTCAGTGAGTAAATCGGCCATGGCTACACGATGCCACAATGCCGCCCCACTTAACAAGTATGTTATGTATATATATATACGCACCATACCCCCGCTGGTGTTGATATTGCAGGAGTTAGGGGGTCCGGATTTCCGCCTCCTGCAGAGGGACGTTTTCAGCCAAAAACGTATGTGGCGTTGCGCAAGGTGGGCGGCGAAATGGCCCCGGCCCCGCGGGAAGCAGGTGCTCAGGGCGAGACAACTCAAGGTCGCTCAGGTTCCCACCACTCGATCTCTGACAATGACGTCCTTCCCCGACAGCCTGGCGGGTTTGGCAAAGAGGCGCCACAAAGAGTACCGGGACGGCCTGCGTACTCCAGGTATGCGCTCCACAGACATAACACTCCACATCAGTCTTCGCGATGATGCCATTACAGAAACGAACCGCTGGGCTATCTGGCGTTCGTAGGTCTGATGGCGCGGTGCCGCATGGTGCTGACCGACAGCGGGGGGATTCAGGAAGAGACCACGGTGCTGGGCGTCCCGTGCCTCACCATGCGCATGAACACGGAGCGCCCCATCACTTGCGAAGTCGGTACCAACCTACTGGTCGGCACGGATCCCGAAGACATCCGCCGGACGGCATTGTCGGTCCTGGACAGTCCGCCGGTCCGGCGCGCAATCCCTGAAAAATGGGATGGCCACGCGGGGGAACGCATCGCGGACGCCCTCATCGCACAGCTCCGGGCGAGAGAGCGCGTGGGGTAACGCGCCGTGTGTGGGACGGCGACCAGGGATGTCCTGAGGGCCGGAACCGGGGACCAGCTACCGAACCGGTACCACTCTCAGGGAGCCGGATCGATTGCAATCGTCACCTGATTGCTCTTGATGACCGTCCCGTCCGAGAGTGTGGCTTCTATATAGACGGGTACGGCCGAACTGACCGCTGCATCCTCGGGGACCTTCACATTCACTTGGTAAGTCCCGACAAACAACGGTGCCAACCCGGAGAACGATGGCTCCAGTTCTACACCACCGATCACGACCCGTACCGAGTCCGTCGTGGTCACCAAAGGCGCGAGAGCCGCTGGCATTCCGGGGTCAGGAGCCCCGTCTGTGGTCGGGCCGAGTCCGTTGGCCCAGATCGTAATGTACTCTCCCTGGTGCACAGGGCGGCTCGGCAAGTCCTCCGCGACAGGCATCGCCAGGAGCGGCGAGTTCGCGATGTAGATGGAACCCTGGCCATTCCCAGACATGTTCAAGGTGTAGATACCTGGCACGGCTTCCTGCATCCTGCCTTGAAACGCCTGAATCGCGGTTCCCTCTTCGGTCGCGACCATTACGGTCAGGCCGGTGCCCGCAGGGTCAAGTGGGCACTGGAAATTGATCCACGTGCTGGAGACATACAGCAGCGGCAATGGTTGACTGTTCGCCAGCACCTGAACGCCGGCCAACTGGAGCGGCAGCGGGTACATATCCGCTCGGCGTGCGCCCTGCGTCGTAAACGCGGTTCCCGAGATTGCGGCGAGGGCCCCGGGGCTGCAGACGTTCTTCGCCGACAGGCTGGCGGCATCTACGGCCTCGTCCACGCCAGCGCGAGTGGCGCTTACGTTGATCCTGGCTACCGCATTGGCAGTGGTCCCTGAACTGTCCATTGCCGTGAATGTCACCGAATGGTCGCCGATTTGATTTGCCCGCGGCGTCCAGGCAAAGGTGCGGAGCAGCGGATCGAAAGAGGAGCTAGCGGGCGGATCACTTATCGTGATCGAAACCGGGAGTTGCTGCGGACTGGTTGCGGAGACCACGAATTGAACGTTATTTCCGGGTGCAGCGGCGACCAGCGGCGGCGCTGAGATCGTCAGTCGGGCAGGAGACGTCAGCAAGGACAATACCGCCGATTTCGCCTGCCCCGGCGCGCCTGCTGCAATGATGACCGTTTCCTGCTGCGCAGGCCTTCCCGCGGTGGCGCTGAAGACCGCCGTCGTCTGAGTTGGGCTCGTCGGCAGTGCCGCTGGTACGGTGAGATTCGAGCTGCTTGAGCTCAAGGCGATCATCTGTTGAATCTCAGTCGCACGGTACAGAGTTACGGTGCAGCGCACCGTCGACCTGGCGGGAACCGATGTGGGCGTGCAAACAACGGACTTCACCGTCGATGCCGCACGATAGCTCAACGTGGTGCTCACCGCACCATCGGCGGTTGCGGTCAATACGGCGCTGCCATCGGTTGTTGTGGCGTTCACGAAAGCAGTGAAGGTGCCAAAACTCGCACCGGCTGGGATCTGAATGGAGGACGGTACGGAGGCGTTGACGTTGTCGGAAGAGAGGTTGACAAAGAATCCATCTGGAGGAGCGTTGCCGCTCAGGGTGACTGTGCAATTCGACGTGGCGCCGCTGGACCCGGTCAACGGGCTGCAATTCAGGGAAGCGACCTGCGCGGATGCGGTGACCGTTACGGTGGTCTGAGCCGACCCGTTGTAGGAAGCCGTCAGGGTGGCGGTTTGATTGGTAGAGACGGCTCCTGCCGTTGCCGCGAACCTCGCTGTTGTGGAGCCGGAGGCGACGGTCACGCTGGTCGTGACGATGAGGGCGGCCTTGTTTCTGGAGAGTGCGACCCCGGCGCTTCCCGAGGCTGTCTTGTTCAGGGTCACCGTGCACGTCGACGCGGCGCCTCTGGCGATGG
>JBEKVL010000905.1:0-3435 GCA_049514055.1 Tepidisphaeraceae bacterium
ACATTGATTCCGACGGAAACTACAACGAGCTGTACACCTATGCTCTGTACTCTCCGGACGGCGGCATCATCGAGTCGTCCAGTTTCACCCTGAAGGTGACGCTCGGCGCCCCAGCAAACCTGGGCGCCACCCCGATCATCCCGGAGACGCCAAACAACGTCAATCCGCAGGACCTGGTGGCGCAGATCAACAAGGTCTCCAACCTGGTCTACGCCGCGTTCGGACCCTCCAGCCCCGGACAGCCGCCCGCGTACATTCCCATCCAGGCTGTGGCAGGCGAGGTCCAAGCCGCGCCCATTATTGGACCGCCCGGCTTCAACGGCTACAGTCTCAACGTCGTCGGGGCGAACCGCCAACCCGTCCAGATCTCCCAGATCTACTCGGGCGCCCTGGTGTACCCCATCGCCGGCTCGACCACCACCGTCCCGTTCAACCCGAAGTCCGGCAAGTCTGTGCCCTTCTATGGCTCGCTCTCCCACGGCCTTGACAAGCAGACTTCCTTCCCCCTGCTGCAATCCAAGGATCTGACCTCCTTCATTCCCCGCTCGACGGTCCCCCCGGGTCCAACAGCCGGTCTCTATGGCGGCGACGGGCTCGGTGCCCTCATCGGCACGCCATTCAGCTGCGCCTTCCAGGGGTCGGGTGCGATACCTCCTGCTGTCTCTGCCAACCCAACGCCCGGTACGACCATGAAGGCCGATGACAGCATCTTCTACACGTTCAATGCGGTGACCAACACCATCATGGACTCGACCGGCAAGTCGGCCACCGTGGGCGGCGGCCAGTACTTCGTCGACGCCACCGACCCGCTCAATCCGATCTTTGCCGCTTCGGCCCGGACAACGCTCACGTCACGGTCGATCGAACGAAGTTCACCTTCAACGCGCTGCTGGGCGGAATCTACACCGTCACCTACGCGGCCATCGATGATCCGGCCGGGGGTGAGGGTCTCACGCCGATCACCCTGACTCCCTTCTCCATCGCCGCGGGCGGGCTTGTTGCAACGGTCGACGTCTTCAACAATCCGGGCGGGCTCAGCAACATCGTTCTCGGTGTGGCCGGGCGTCAGTACACATACGATCCGATTCACGCGACGGTGACCGTAACTCAGGGTGCTACCTCGACGACGGTGTCTCTCTCGACCGGACTGACCTTCGCCTCCAACAGCGGCTACGGCTATGTCGTCGGCTTCAGCAACGGCGCGTACACCGTGAATGAGAGCCTCATGTTCCCGTACTCAGCGACGACGACCGGCGCTGCGGCGTCCTATGCGATCATGACGGCGCCGCAGATGTTCACGATAGGCGGAAACTACTACGCCTTCAACCAGGATTCCACCGGCAAGTACCTCAGTGTGACTGGCAACGGCCAGACGTATCCCATCAATCCGTATCAGTTCTCGATCAACGGACTGGTCTACATCATCAACACCAACGTCCAGCCCAACACGGTGATTGGCGGCGGCAACGTGTACACGATGACCGCCGGAAACACCCAGTTCGTTCTCAACGGAGTTCAGTACACCATCACGCTGAAGGGAGGGTCGCTCAGTGGAGCGACGATATCCGGGCAGTTCAACATTACTCAGGCCAACGTCGTCGTCATCGAGAACTACGTGTATCAGCTCGACACGCTGAACGGGCAGATCGTCGGCAACGGGACGACCTACCCCCTGACCACCTCGGGGTTCACCTACACAATCACGACCGCAGACCGCAGCTTCACCGTGACCACGGAGCCCAACGCCGCGACGGTGACCATCGGCAACATCAACTACCTGATCAACAACACCACGGTAGTCGGCGACGGAGTCACCTACCCCATCCTGCCCTATCGCACATTTGTCGACGGTGCTACCACATTCAACATCGGACTGGACGGGACCGTGTCCGTCCCTCCTGCCATCTCCCTGTCTGGGTCGTCCCCGTGGACTCGGTCCACGTTCACGGATACCGTCACCTACACCGTCAATGACACTGCCGCCTTTGACAACACCGCATACTATCTGATCTCCGGCACACCGGCCCAGTTCACCTCGGCGACTCTGACCTACTCGCTTCGGACGGACGGTGTCGCCATAACAGCCGGTGCCGCGAAGACGTACATCGTCAACACGAGCGGCCCCCTGAGTCCAAACGAGTTCACATTTGGAACTCGGACCCTGTTCTTCGGGCGCCCGAGCGACGTTGCGGCCTTCGATGGTCGTCATTACTACGCCATAAGCAACGGCCAATTCACCGACTCCAACACGGGCCTCACCTACACCCTCAGCGGGAACACCGCAGTGAACCAGGGCAACAGCTACGAAATCTTCAGCAATCTGGGACAGGGCCCCTACTTCGAGGTCCCAGGCGGCCCAACCTACTACGTCAACGTGGCGGTTGCCGACACCGGGACTCCCAGCGGCGACATCTACAGCGTGTTCCCCATCTCGGGTGGGCAGTTCGCCGTCCCACTGGTCTACACCGTTACCGTCGCCGGCAGCGTCGTGACAGTGGCTTCCTCAACCTTCACCGGAGGGCCAACCGTCGTCTCCACACTGACCGCGACCGGAGGCTCGTTGACCGGCGGCTACTTCGAGGATCCAGTCACGAAGATCGTCTACAACTGCGTCGTCGACGGCGCCACGGTGAGCTTCGTCGATTCAAACAACGCCACTTTCCCCTATCCGGCGGCCGGCACAACGAACACCTTCGTGGCCGCGGTGGTCGCAACCACGGGCGTGAGCCTGGCCGTCGACAGTCAGGCGACTCCGGCCATCTACCCCATCATCAACAACCAGTTCATCGTCGGCACGACCACGTACACGGTCAACGTGCCGGTGGCATACCAGAATCCCGCCACTGCAATCTGGCCAATGATCGACGGCCGCTTCATCGTCCCAAGAACCGCTCCGCTATCGAACGTGGCCTATGCGGTGAGGAGCGGCACCGTCATCAAGGGATACGTGATCTCCGAAGACGACGAGTTCTCCGTCGACGGCAACGTCGTCTATACGGTCAACGCGGTGAACGTCGTTCGGGCGACCAATCAGGCCACTCTCAGCGGAACCGAGCCGAACCAAACCCTCGTATCCGGTCCATACACCTACGCACTCAACACGACCACATCGCTGGCTGCGATTCAGCCGGCCGGCCTTAGCTACAACACGGGCACAAAACAGTTCACGGTCACATACAACGGCCTGGCCGTCACCTACACGGTCGGATCGGCAACTGTGAAAGACAGCCGCAATCCGACGAACACCTTCGTGGCGACCCTCGCTGGGTCCCAACTGACCTTCACCGACACGATCAGCGCTGTCACGCTCACGTTTGACAGCAGCGGGAACAACCAGATAACGGCCGAGTTCGCCTACACGAACCACTTCTTCGTCGATGTCATCAGCGGCATCACCTACTACATCGATGAGGCGGACAACCGGGTCGAGGCTAT
>JBEKVL010000906.1:0-2759 GCA_049514055.1 Tepidisphaeraceae bacterium
ATTCGCCACTCGACCTTCGGATTTCGTCATTCACCCAGGCCCTTGGCTTCCTTCCGAACCCGCCCGCAACCCCACGGGACGCAGGCGCCACCCAACGGGACCGAGCGGGACTGATCGGCACGGCTTTGGGACCTGAAAAGGACGGCTTCCCTTCCCCACTTGCCGACGCCCCTGGCCGCATAACC
The DNA here is from genome assembly GCA_049514055.1 of Tepidisphaeraceae bacterium. Taxonomy (GTDB): domain Bacteria; phylum Planctomycetota; class Phycisphaerae; order Tepidisphaerales; family Tepidisphaeraceae; genus JANYKD01. The sequence goes on from JBEKVL010000906.1 coordinate 186, forward strand.
ACTTTGCGAACAGCCTCTTATGTCTCAGGCCCTCGAAACCATACCCCTCCAAACATCTTTTTTCCCATGCACCTTCCACAACCCTCAACGCCGACGCGATCCACACGCTGCCATGGGGTGATTTCAGGGAGATTTTGGCCACGCTTTGGCCACGCTTCTTTCAACCCCATCCATCATCCACAAGCTCATAACCTATGTCCAGGGAAACCTTTATGTCAGGCATGCTCCGCACCATCCACGCCGAACTTTTTTTCTTCACGTCGTCGGCAACCCCACCCACCCCTCACTTTGGCCCCTCGCAGTTGGCTCCGCCGCCCCAACCTGCATCTGCGCCCTCGTGGCCTGGGCTTCTCGCCTGTACTCCGACAAATGCTCTGCTTGGCCGCCAACACGGAATTGCAACCGAATCGCGGTGTACCCTCACCGGACTCATCCGCTGGCTGGCATGGGGCAACTTCACTGCAGTGGCGTTATGATTCGGTTCATGAGCTTCCGACATACGCATCTCGTCAGTGTCCTGGTCATGCTTGCCGGCGTGGCTGCTGCTGCCGCAGAAATTCCCCCATTCCCCGGCCAGGCCGGCGACTACCACGGCTTCGTCTCCCACCGCTTCAAGTTCGACGACTGCGACTGCATCGTCGTCGAACCCAAGGCCGCCGCGCCGGGCCGGCCGTGGATCTGGCGAACCGAGTTCTTCGATCATCGGCCCCAGGCCGATCTGGTACTGCTGGAGAAAGGGTTTCACCTCGTCCACATGGTTGTCGGCAACACCTTCGGTTGCCCGACGGCCATCAAGCATTTCGAAGCTTTCCATGCCGAATTGACGGTGAAGCACAACCTCGCGCCCAAATGTGTACTCGAAGGATTTAGCCGTGGTGGTTTGTATGCGTACAACTTTGCGGCCGCCAATCCCGCCAAGGTGGCCGCGATCTACGGCGACGCGCCCGTGTGCGACTTCAAATCGTGGCCGGGTGGCAAGCTCAAGAACCTCGGCAAAGGCAACGGTTCTGCCGGCGATTGGCAGGGGGTGCTGAAGTGCTACGGGTTTGCGTCTGACGAAGAGGCCATCGCCTGCCAGAAGAACCCGGTTGACAATCTCAAGCCGCTGGCCGATGCGAAGATCCCGCTGTTGCACGTCGTCGGCGATGCGGATGATGTTGTGCCCGTGGCCGAAAACACGGCCGTGATCGAGCAGCGCTACAAAGCCCTCGGCGGCGAGATCGAGGTCATCCACAAACCCGGCGTGAACCACCACCCCCACAGCCTCGACGATCCGACGCCGATCGTGGAGTTCATTCTCAAGCACACGATGCCCGGCCGCTGACGAGTTGCTGGGTTTTGCCTCCGCGGTCACCGGTTCGCGATCATCATCGTAATCGGCCTCTGCCCTGCGGCGATCTGGATCGGCAACACCACCCAGAACGTCGAGCCGCTTCCCGGCACGCTCTCCACGCCGATGCTTCCGCCCAGCAGCCCGACCAGTTCCTTCGAGATCGCCAGCCCCAGCCCCGTGCCGCTGTGCTCGCGCGTGTGCGAGCCGTCGATCTGGCGGAATTTCTCGAAAATCACCAGCTGCTTCTCGTCGGCGATGCCCGGGCCTTCGTCTTTCACGGTGATGCGGATACGGTCTTCCCCCTCGCGGACGGCCGACAACTCGATGTTGCCCTTGTCGGGCGAGAACTTGATCGCGTTGGACATCAGGTTGTAGAGGATCTGCTGCAGCTTGGCCGGGTCGGTCTCGATGATCGGCACATCGCGCGCGGGCGACGTGCGCAACGCCAGCTCCTTCTTTTCCGCCAGCGGCTTGAGGATGCTCGCCAGCCCCTCGAACAGATCGGGCAGGCTTAGCTTTTCCGACCGCACCTCCATGCGCCCGGCCTCGATTTTGGCCAGGTCGAGCAGGTCGTTGATGAGGTCGAGGAGGTTCTTCCCGCTGGCCATGATGTTCTGCACGTAGCGCAGGGCCTTGGGATCGACGGCCGCTCCGCCGTCACGCAGCAGCTCGGCGAAGCCAAGGATCGAGTTCAGCGGCGTGCGCAGTTCGTGGCTGACGTTGGCCAGGAACTCGCTCTTGAGACGGTTGGATTCGTACAGTGCGAGGTTGCTCTCGGCGAGCTGGCCGAGCTTGAGGTCGAGGTTCTTGTTGATGGCGCGGAGCTGGTCCTCGCCATCCTGCAGGTTGTGCAGCATCCGGTTGAATGTGTCGGAAAGCTGCTGGAACTCATCGCCGGTTGCGATGTGTGAACGGATGCTCAGGTCGCCTGTGGAGACCTTCTCCGCCGTCTCCTGCAGCACCCGAACCGGCTGGAGGATCATGCCGGTGGTGATGAAGTAGAAGACGAAAATGGCGACGGTTCCTGCCAGCACGCCGGCGAGGAAGATGAAGATGCGGTTCAGAAAGACCTGGTTGGCGTCTTCCTGGTAAGGGATCTCCACGGTGACAATCCCGAGCACCGGCAGCGGCTCTTTTGCGCCGCCGGCCTGGATCGCGTCGGCGTCGCCGTAAAGAAGGTCCGCTCGGTGGCAGGGCATGCACTGCTGGCGGGCCGGCAGGGCACGTGCATAGCGAAATGT
>JBEKVL010000907.1:0-2756 GCA_049514055.1 Tepidisphaeraceae bacterium
CATCGTTTTGCTTCGCGAGGCCGGTGGCTGAAATGGTATTCCACCGGTTTGCCGGAACGCATGATGACGACATCGCCGCCTCCGATCATGATCTCGGTGGGCTGCCCTGAGTATCCGAAGGGTCTGCCTCAATGCCTTCGCGCCCCTTCCCGCGGGGGCATCGGGAGCGTCAGGACGAAGCAGGCGCCGGGGCTGGTGTCAGGCTCGAATCGCAATTCGCCCCTCAGTTCTCGCGCGAGCCGGCGGCTCAGGGCCAACCCCAGGCCCACGCCGGGGGCCGAGTTGGCCGCGTCACGGGCGGACTTGGAGAAGGGACGGAAGAGGGTCTTGATTTGCTCTGGCGCGATGCCGGGACCAAAGTCGCGGACGGAAATGTGGAGCGAGCCGTCGCTCGCGGCGACACCGACAAGAACGCGGCGATCGGCGGCGCCGACCGCATATTTGGCGGCGTTGTCGACAAGGTTGAAAAGTATCTGCTCGACCGCCGAGGGGTCGAGCGTGATCTGCCGGGAGGCCAGTTCGCCCGGCAATTGCAGGGTCGGTTCCAGGCCGGCCTGCGTGGCCCTCTGCAACATACGTTGCCACATCGCCTGCATGAGTTGCTCGATGGTGACGGTTTCGATTCGGCGGCCGGCCCGGCCGCGCTCCAGTCGGGAGAACGCCAGGACGTTTTCTACCAGCCGGCCGAGCCGTTCGGCCTCGCGGCGCAGCGTTGCCAGGTAGCCGCGTCGCTTGGTCTCGTCCACGATCATGCCTTCTTCCAGCATCTCGGCGTACATCGAAAGCGTGGTGATTGGCGTGCGCAGCTCGTGGGTGACGGCCGACACGAAATCCTCGCGCCGGCGGCCGAGCCGCAAGGTGCCCCACATCAGCCCGGCGACGGCCGCCGAGCCGAGCAGCACTCCGCCCCAGGCGATGCCGAGTGTTACGCGCAGCGGGCTCATCGCGCCGTCCGGCTGATACGCAAGGATTCCCGGCTCGAGTCGCACCGGCAACGATGCCAGACGGCGGGGGAGCAGTTCCGGCGAGTCGATGATGATCGGTTCGAGAGAGGCGTTGGGTAACAGATCGTCAACGGCCGCCAGAAGCTGCCTGCGAATGGCCGGCCAGTCGAGCACGACGCCCTGGGCGTATTCGACCGAGTTGACGGAAACGCGGCGGGCCAGCAGCAGCCGGCCGCCCGCCCAGCGGGGAATCATCGGGCCTTCACGGACATGACTGGAGCGAATCACGTTCTGGTCGCGGTTATAGAAGTTCGAGGTGTTTTCGGCGTTGACCGCGCGGGCCTGAAACTCGGCCTGGGCTTTGTTGTTCTGCTGCGGGTTGAAGTTCTGCTGGCTGATCTGCGCCTGTTGTGCGGGTTGCTGCAGCGGCGGTTCGCTGTTGGCGACGATGCTGGCGGAGTTGTTGATCAGGCCGTTGTTGCCGAGGCCGGCGATCTGGATCGGAGGCGATGCCAGCGTCAGTTCGGGCAGGCCCAGCGAAGCCATGCCGGTGATCTGTTGGCGCAGGTCGGCGAGAACGTCCGCCCGTACCCGGGGCAGCGGCGGACAGGCCCATTTCCCGGCCGGGTCGACCTGGAACCGCAGAAGCACGGCCGGCTCGTCTGACGCGGCGTCGTTGCCCTGGAGGCTGTAGTCGCCTTTGCCTTTGGTTGCCGGCGTGTAGTCGGTATACGGCCGGGCCGCCTCGCGGCTGATGAGCGGGGCCGCGATCGTGTCCATGCGCCAGAGGGCGAGTTCCACCGCCGAATCGACCTGCTCGCGCTGGCGGGTGTGCCGCTCGAGTCGCAGGATCGTCAGGCTGATCCAGGCCATGGCGCCCAAGACGCCGGCCAGCCCGGCCGCGAAGGAATACCAGATGAGCCATTGCCGTCGCATGATCGCCTTTCACGCCAGCATATACCCTTTGCCTCGGACGGTGAGAATCACCTTCGGTTCCGCCGGATCGTCCCGCAACTTCTCGCGGAGTCGCGCCACATGCATGTCGATCGTCCGTGTGTCCGCCCCGCGCGGATCGATGCGCCAGACGCGAGACAGCAACTCATCGCGCGAGATCGCCCGGCCCCGGTTGCGGGCGAGGTACTCCAGCACTTCCTGCTCCTTCTCGGACAGAGCCATGCGATCGTCGCCGTGTCGGACCTCGCGCCGGCTCAGGTCGACGACGCCGCCGGGAATCTCCACCGTCTTCACGTCGCTGGGGCGCTCGGGTGAACGGCGCAGCACGGCCTCGATCCGCGCCAGCAGTTCCTTGATTGAGAACGGCTTGACCATATAGTCATCCGCGCCGAGTTTCAGACCGCGAATGCGGTCGGCCTCCTCGCCCTTGGCGGTGAGGATGATCACCGGAAGCGTCGGCCGCGCCTGGCGGAGCTCCCGGAGAAGATCGAGGCCGAGTTTGCCGGGGAGAATCAGGTCCAGCAGTATGAGGTCGGCATCGGCCGACAGCGCCAGCTTCAACCCGTCATCGCCGCGGCCGGACCACTGCGTGGCGTAGCCGTGGTACTGGAGGGCATCCACCAGTCCCTGCCGGATGGCTTCGTCGTCTTCGATGACCAGGATTGTTCGCGGCATCGTTGTCCTTGCTGTTATATCGTACCTGCTGGAGGCGTGGTGATTGTAAATGGTGTGTAACAACTCACATTCCGCACCTCCTGCGAAAGGTTCGCAGGTCATCAGGCGGGATGCCGAGCAGTTGTAGTAGCTTCTGCTGGATGTCGCTGCATTCGGCCAGGCGTCGTCGGATCACGCCGCGTT
>JBEKVL010000908.1:0-2753 GCA_049514055.1 Tepidisphaeraceae bacterium
GCAAACAGAATCCATTTCTCGACATTGAGTTTCGGTCCGCCCGTGGCGAAGACGAGTGTCGCCTTGATACGCTGCGAGGGGCGTATGCGGATGACGCTCGCCGGCGGGTGCGCCTTGGCATTACGGTCGAGGAGTTCCCTCGCCTCGTGCGCCGCGCGCTCGGCCGGGGTTTCGGCGGAGAAAACGGGGATGGAGATCGAGAGAATGGCAAGAGCAGCCAGGATGATACGCGGGAACGGCATGCCACGAATGATAACGCATGTTTGGAGTTGACGCTCAGCGTGTCTCATGCGTTTCGCCACATGAAGACACGCTGAACGCGAACACCGAACAGCATCAATACGCCCGCACCAGCTTCGCCCCGGGGTAGGCCGCCAGGACGATGTCCTCGTAGCTCATGCCGGCCCGGGCCCGCGCTTCGGCGCACCACTGGCACATGCCGACGCCGTGGCCGCTGCCGTGGCCGCCGACAAAGCGCACGCGGTCGGGCTCGTTGATGATGTTCTCCACGAAGCTGCTGTAGAGTTTGGTGCCGTCCGAGGCGTCGGTGTTCACGGCCCAGCGCAATTCCTCGGCCTTGAGCGTATAGCGCAGGCCCCTGCTGTCGTAGACGTTGAATCGCACCGGGCGGCCGAAACGGTTGCGGTCGGCGATCTCAACCGAACGTATGGTGCCGATGTTCTGCATGGGGTTGAGGCGGTGCTGGCCCCACGAGCGGAAGCGGCGGGACAGGTCCTCCTTGCCGACCACGATTGGTCCCCAGTTGAACTTCGGCGAGGCGCTGCACAGCGTGCCTGCGTTCTGTTCGGTCAGCGGTTCGATGAGCGGCTCACCGAAGGCATCATGCACGGACTGCGAGATGCCGCCGCAGCAGGAACTGAAGTATGCCTTGAATATCTTCTCGCGGCCGGCAGGACCGTAGGCGACAACCAGGCCGGCCGTGTTGCTGGCGGCCTCGCGGCTCTTGCTGCTCTCGGCGGGAATGCCGCCGTAGACCTGGCTGGCGGTCGTGGCCCAGACGTCGAAATGGCGGGCGGCCGAACTGCTCTTCTTTTCGTAGAGGGCATAGGTCCGGGCGACAACGGCCTGGGCGGAGTACGTGTTGGGCAGCCAGCCGGAAAGCAGTTCCCTGGCGAGAACGCCAGCGAGATAGTCGTCCAGGTCGAGATCGTTGACCACGTCAAAACGCCCGCCGCCCGTGGGGACGAAGCGGAACTGGCCGCGGTAGTTGACATTCTCGATGGAGACGCTGCCGATGGTTGCCGGACGGATGACGAGTTCCCCGCGGCCGACCAGCGTGCCGCCGATTCGCCAGCCGTCACTGGTCAGCGCGAGCGAGACAGTGGTGTTGCGGGGCAGGCCCAGGGCGCGGGTGGCACCGTCCAGCGAAGTGAAGTAGGCCGGCGGCTCGCTGGCGCGGATGGCAACCTGATCGACGCCGGGAACGATGTTCACCCGGATGACCCGATCGGCCGGGGGAAGTTCCCCGTTCATCTCGGCGTTGGGCGTACAGCCCCAGGGCGAAAAGAAGAGCACCCCGCTGAGGAGTATGACAGCCAGCGAGGCGGCCGACAGCCGCCATCGCCGCACAAACCGGCCGGCCGCGCCAAAGAGCCCGCGAGTCCGATGGTTGCTCCTGTTCCTTCCACGTCCCATGGCGTCCCTGCCTTTGGGTCAGATAAGTGGCGCCGGCGTCCTCGTCGGCCGGTGCCTGCGATCATTGCTCGAAGATGCCGGTGACTGTCCCGACACCGCTTCTTGTTCAGCCAGTCATCAGTCATCGAGCTTGCGCAGGGCAAGCCCGAACGTGCCGAGCTGCTGCTTGATCTCCGTCAGGCTGGTCTGGCCGAAATTCTTGCAGCCGAGCAGTTCGGCTTCGGTGCGTCCGGCCAGCTCGCCCAGGGTATTGATGTTCAGGCGCTGCAGTGCTTTGCGGCTGCGAACCGACAGTTCCAGGTCCGACACCGACTTGTTCAGAACATCATTGGGGATGTTGGTCAGGCTCGGTGGAAGCGGCCGTTTCGGCACGCCGCGCGGGTCTTCCAAGGCCTGGCCAAGCCGAAGGTTCTTGGCCGTCAGCAGGGCCTTGATCTCGCTGAGACTGGTTTCGCCGAAATTCTTGAAGGAGAGCAGTTCGGGCTCGGTGACCTTGAGCAGATCGCCCAGGTTCTTGATGTTCATCTTCTTGAGGCAGTTGCGGCTGCGGACGGACAACTCGAAATCGGTGATCGGGATGCTCAGCACCGTGCTGTGCTTCTCGTCGCGATTGTCCTCGTCGATGTACATCGAACGGGCCGACTCGACGTCTCTCATGAACAACCGCGCCCGCTGGTGGTTGGGGTTGGTGTCCAGCACGGCCCGCAGACAGCGTCGGGCGTCCTCGTAGAGGTTGTTGTCCTCGTACAGAACCGCGAGATTGATCAACGCGTTGAGATGCACCGGCTGGCTCGTACACAGGCGCTCGTACAGTTCAATGGCCTTGGCGTCGTCGGCCTGGCGGTCGTACAGGACGGCCAGCCGGAAGCAGGCCCCTTCATGATCGGGGTTTTCGTTGAGAGCGCGTTCGTAGAACTCGACGGCCTTTTCATGAAGCCCCTGGGCTTCGGATTCGTTGCCTTTTCGGAAGAATTCCTCGGATGCACGCTCGTTGATCGTGGAGACAGCAGTGTCGGTCATAGTTTTAAGCCAGAATAGAAGGCCTTCGCGTAACGGTAATTATGCAGAAATACGCGAGAAAGGCGGTCTTGTCAAAT
>JBEKVL010000909.1:0-2748 GCA_049514055.1 Tepidisphaeraceae bacterium
ATGGTCCCGTTGCGATAGACGTTGTAGTAGGCGACGTAACTTTGCGGCGCGGAAGACGCGCTCCAGGCGAGGTTGATCCCGGCGATCGGGGTCAAAACGCCTTGGCCCGCCAGGTTGGCCGGAATCGAAGGCTTCGAGCTGTCGATCTCGATGTTGGCCCCGCCGGGCGTGCCCCCCGCGTTGCTCGCCCACCAGTTGACCTGGTCGTTGCCATACTCGGCCGCGTGGATCCGCATCAAGGCCGGGCCGTTGCCGTCCGGCCTGGTTGGCCAGGGGGACGAGTTCTGGTAATTGACGTGGTCCAGCCGGTAGCTGGGCACGTAGCCGTTCAGCGGCGCCACGCTGCCGTCGTCGCGGTTGCCGACCTGGTAAATGTCAACCGTGTCGCCGCCGTTGTTGAGATGGCCCGAATAGACGCCCAGCACCAGGGCGTTGGAGGCGCCGTAGCGTTCCTGGAACGCCGCCAAGTTGCTCACCAGGACCGCGTAGGCGCCGGCAGCCAGGGTTGCCGTCGGGTGCTGGATCGAGTAGGAACTGAACGCGGGCGTGCCCAGCACGGTGGTCTGCTGGTTGGCCTGGTTCACCAATTCCATCGAACCAGCGACCGTCCACTCGCTGGGCGCGGCGGCGGTGGTGCGCGTAAGCGTGACGCTGGGCTGGTTGCCGCCGCCCATGGTGTAGGTTCCCAGGTTGATCCAGACGTCGTTCAGGCCGGCCGTGATGGTGCCCGTGGCGGCGGCCAGGTTCAGCCCGCTCGAGAGCGAGTACGTGAACGAGGTCGGCGTGGCGCTTTGCACGACGAAGGCGCCGTCGTATGCCGACGGCGTGGCGCCCGAAATGTGGACGATGCTCCCGGCCGCGAGCGAATTGTTGTTGGCCAAGGCGTTGTTGGCGGCCGCCGTCACCAGGCCCGAGGTGTTATTGTACGTCAGGCTGGTTACGCTGAGCGTCGCCGGGACCTGGTCCTGGTTGACCTGGACGAGCGTCTGCGTGGCACCGTAGCTGACCGTGTACTGGGCCACGGAGTCCATGTCGCTGCGGCGATTGTTGTCGCCGTCGTACAGGTTCAGGTGGGCGTAGACGGTGTAGGAGGCCGCGGCCAGGCCGGCGGCCGACCAGGTGGCGGTGGCCCCGGACTCCAGCGACTCGAACTCGCTGTTCTTGCCGGCGGTGATCGACTGCCCGCTGACGGGCGTAGCCGGCGAGGCGGGCGAACCGTTCACCGTGCAGGTGAAAGTGGTCGTCCCCGCGCCCGAGTTCACGGCGACGTTGGCGATGCTGAAATCGCCGTCGTACTGGGTCTGGGCGGCCCCGTCGATGTGGATCGAGTCGCCGTTCTGCAAACCGCTGCCGGCGGTGCCCAGCGTGACCGTGGCCGTCGTGCCACTGAGCGTGATGCCGGAAACGTTGAAGCGGCTGGCCAGGTTGCCGTCGGCGAGCCAGCCCGGCGTGTAGCCGATCCCGCCCGCCACGTAGTAATCGGCGAGCGAAACGGGGGAACTCGACGGATTGTAAAGCTTGACGTACTCGAAGTCGTCGTCGCTATAGCCGGCGGCGGTCTCCGCCGCCGTGGGGGCGGAGGGGTGGTACATGATCTCGTCGCTCACCAGCGGCGCAACGTAGGGGATGGCATTGGTCCCACCCGGATAGACGCCGCCGGCGCTGGGCGTGCCGAAGGTGGGCGTTTCGAGCAGGCTGAAATCGCTGCCGCAGGTCTCGGCCAGGAGCGGCTGCCCGGCGGTGGGCGTCGCGGGCGAAACGGGGGAAGGGGAACCGCTCACGGTGTAGGTGAAGGTGGTCGTGCCCGCAAGGGAATTCACCACGACGCCGGCGACGAGGAACGTGCCGTCATACTGCGTTTGCGCGGCCCCGCTGATTTGCACGTATTGTCCATTCTGGAAGGCGGGGTACGCATTGTTCAGCGTGACCGTGGCCGTCGCGCCGCTGAGCGTGATGCTGGATATCGCGTAGTAGCTGCCGTTGCCGGTCGACTTGTTCAGCAGGCCCGTCGCCACGCTGTTGGGGCTGCCGCCCAGGGAAACGTGCTCGCGGTAGCCGCCGGCCGCCAGGGCGTCGCCCTCGGTGACGTCGTAGGCCGCAATTGCGCCCGTGGCCGGCGTGACCGGCGAGCCGCTCACCGTGAAGTCGAAACTGTTCGCCGTGACGTTCGTGATCGTAAAGTCGCCGTTGTATTGCGACTGCGTCGCGCCGCTGATCCGCACCGTGTCGCCGTTGTGAAAACCGTGGCTGACCACCAGGGCCGTGGCCGTCTGGCCGCTGCTGGTAAGCTGGCCGACCACTTTGTAGGCGACGTTCGAGGACAGGTAGACGTCGTCGCCATGTTCGCTCAGGGCGAAGGCCGTGTGGCAACCGGGGTCGGCCACGTTGCCGAAGTTGCCCGTCTGCGTGAGCACGATGTACCCGCCGGCGGCGATGATCGTGCCGTTGGCGAACTCGTACTTTGCCAGGTTCGAGCCGTCGTCGCTGACGAACCAGCCGCTCATGTTGACGGGCTGGGGGGTGGTGTTATAGAACTCGATCATGTCGCCCTGGGTCTGCGGATCGGTGTGGGCCAGCACCTCGTTGATGACCACCGAGCCCAGCACGGCGCCGGTATCGGCGTAGCCCGGCGTGCCGCCCGGCAAGGTGCTGATCTGCCAGCCGGCGGCCTTGCTCCACTGGGACAAGTCCTGGGCCGTGCTCACGATGCTGAGCGAGAAGCCCCCGCCATCGGTCTGGCTGTACCAA
>JBEKVL010000910.1:0-2745 GCA_049514055.1 Tepidisphaeraceae bacterium
TGCCGACACCCACGGCGCCAGCACGCAGCCCATCTGGTCCAAAGTCCTCTCCGAACTCGAACGCCTCCGCTCCCTTCGCGACTGGGACACCGCCCTGTCACTCGTCCAGTCAATGCGAAAAACACCCTTTGGCGACCTCTACCTCAAACGCCTGGACAAGTGGGAAAAGGACATCCAGCTCGCCCGCAACACCGGCGGCCGCATCTGGATCAGCCGCCAGGCCGACGCGCCCGACCCGCTCTGGCCTCCGGAATCTCCTAGTGCTCCACCACCGTTGACTTGATGGGTGAACGGTGGCACACGCATTCCCGCCCGTCGTACGACAGACATTCTTGCCTGTCGTTCCGTCCATCACACCCTCTGTGACCGAGCACTAGAAACCACCGGCATTGCCCTCGTCGTAATACCGTGCGTTGCCAACTGTGGTTATCTTCAAATACTGCCGCCACGGCTTCCCATCCACCTCGCGACGGGCTTCGAGGATGGTCGTCTGGGGCTTGCCCTCGACATTTCCGCCATTGACCATCGCCTCGTGCAGCACCCTGCCGTCCGGCGGCGTCCTGGCTGCAATGCCCAGGATGTTCAGGACCGTTGGCGCCACGTCACAATTCCCAGACGCCAGCTCGTTTACGAACCCGGCCTTGAAGTCCGGGCCGGAGGCAATCAGCGTGTTGTGCATGTCGAACCGGCTGAGGCTGCCGTGCATGCCCTGGCCCTTGACCTTGGTCGTGTCGTCGGAAACCAGTGTTCCCGGCAGGCGGTCCAGCCACGGCTCGTCCTTCCACCGCATGGACACCATGACGTCCGGGCCGCCGGCCGCGTCGATCCCCGCATCGCTCATCTTGAATGTCCCCTCAAGACCTTCCCTGGTGAAGATCACTCCCGCCCACTCGCTCCGCTGCAGGAAGTCCATCAGCTTCGCCAGCACCTTGCGATCGTGACCGGTCACATGGAACGACGCGGAGCCGCCCAGCCCCACCACCAGCACCTTGCCGGTCTTCGGCTCGTCGGTGAACTCCTTGTCGGCGTCGAAGCCCACCTGCTTGAGTTCATCCACGATGTCCACGGTTCGCGAGATCGTCGAGAACCCGTGATCGGACACAACCAGTATGTCGGTCTGGTCGGCCAGATGCCTTTCCGCCAGGGCGGCCCGCACCCGCGCCAGGCACTCGTCGCTGCTCTTCCAAGCCGACTTGGATACCGCCGACCCTGGCCCCGATCCGTGTTGGGCATAATCCGGCTCGCTCAGCCATAGCACCGTGAGCGCCGGAACCTTGTCCTTCCAGACCTGCTCCACCAGCACCCTGGTCGTCCAATGATCCTGTGCGCCGTTGGCGCGGTACTTCGAGTTGGCCGCCGGTGGAATTGGACCTGCCTGCGGGATCACGCGATCCAGGACCACCGCGGGAATCGACTTGCCCTCGTAAAGCAGCGGCTGGTCAACGGATCTCTCCTGGCGGCTGCGATCCCACATCATGATGACCGGCTTGGTGCCCGCGGCCATGGCCCTGAGCCCTTTCTCGCGAACGATCTCCACCAGCGTCGGCCTCTTGATCCACTGCCCGTCCCTCACCTGATCCCCTTTCCAACTTGCCCAATCGCCCTGCGTATCGACCGGCCCCAGCAGCTCCACATCAGGCCGGTATTCACGATTGGCGATGACTCCGCTGTGGGCGGGCCACATGCCCGTCGCCAGCGCCGCCCCATTCACTTCGGTCATTGACGGATAGACCGGGTGGTGATTGGCGAAAACCGTCCCTTCGCGGGCCATGCCGGCCAGCGTCGGCATGGTCTGCTCGGTGACCGCATCGGGCCGAAGCCCATCCATGACCACGATCACGACATGCTGCGCCTTTCCGGCGCCGCGCGCGGCCGCCGGGATCAGCAAAAGCAAGCCGGCGAACACGACGGCCACCGCCATATTCCGCCAGCGCCGAAGGGTGTCTGGAAGTTTCATGTCCCCTGTGTAATCCGCGCGGTTCGATGTGTCAACGCGACACGGCGGTCCTCAAGACAATGGCGCGTGCCCATGGATTGTGGCAATGCCCGACTGCAACCGCGATGGCTCGGGAATTAACGGAAATGGTGACCGAGAACGTCTGCGCAGGCTGGCCAGTCTCCCAGGGTCGTTCATAGGCCATCGTCACGACCGCACTACCCACCTTGGCCGCTTTGAACGTAGCGACGAACGTCCCGCCCGAGCCCACGACGCCCGCCGAATCCAACTTGGACGTCGCTGTCGTGGCGGCCTGCCCATCGCCCCAGTCAATCGAGCCCACGAAACTTCGTGAACCGGCCGCCGCCAGCGTGGCCCAGACCAGTTTCCCCACGTCACCCGCGAACCTCTGGCCGGCACGCGCGTGGATCGTAACCCCGACGCCGGTGACCGGTCCCGGCGCTGTTGCAAACTCCGCCACGCTGGCCGACGGTGAAACCAGTGCATCACTCGCGACCGCCGCGGGATTCCCCGAAAGCAGCAGCCTCGATTCCAACGGGTCCATCGCCGGTGCTGGCCGAGCGGTGGAACCTGCTTCGATCTCCCGATTGCCACGGAGCATCAATCGCCCGTATTGCACTGACGCCTCCTTTCGGCGTTCGCCTCCCCAACAAGAATCTCTGCTACCCTCAGACTTCCTGATCTCATCGGAAATTGAGTTGGCACTTATCTCGGCAGAGATCATGCCATCTCGAAGATCATTCTGGCCTGAGTCTGCGGATGCTGGTATTGGGCGGCGGTCAGTTCCG
>JBEKVL010000911.1:0-2744 GCA_049514055.1 Tepidisphaeraceae bacterium
GCAAGGTTGGATTCCCCGACAGTATTGCCTGCGTCGGTTTGGACGATCAGATAGTAGGTTCCTGGCGACAGCATCGCCTGTGGCGACGGGAGAGTGACTGCGGCCGATTGCGGCAAGCCGGAACTGACGGCCAGGGAAGTGTTGGCGACCAGCTCCGTTGCGATGAGCACAGAAGACGCATTGATCTGGGGCGAGCTTGAGAAATAAATCTGATCGCTCCAGTCGCCCAGCGCCGGCGCATCGCCGACGTTCTGGTCGGTCCAGGTGAGGCCGACCGCCGAGTTAAACGTGGCTGCCGAAATTCCGGCCTGCACATTCACCGGCTGAAGATCCGCAACCGGCGAGACCGAGGCGCTGCCGCTGGAAGATGCGCTGTTTCCGCCGGAATCGGTGACCGTCACAGTAATGGTGTACCCGCCGCTCAGGGCATAGGTGTGCGTGCCGCTCACCGAGAAGGATCCGTTGGCTCCAGAGACACTGCCACTGGTGGTGTTGCCGTCGCCCCATTTGATCAGAGCACCGATTTGTCCGGCGGTTTCGCCTGGGTTGGCATCGATGACAGATGCCACCGTCGTCGTGAATGAAACTCCCTGTTTGGCACCGATCGCGGCAGCGGGTGTGACCGACAATGGATTGCTGATCGTCGCCCCGGGCGCGGCCGTGGCGCTGGAAACGGGGTCGTTCAGTGTGACCACCGGCTGATATCCGCCTGCGGTCTGGTAGGTGTGGCTCGCGGTGACGACGATTTGCCCGTTGGAAATGCTGACTGCGCCGGGGGTGGTCGCGCCATCGCCCCAGGCGACGGTTGCCGAGTAGTAGGCGGCTGGCTGTACTCCGCCGCTATCCGCGAAGATTGCGACCTGCACGTTGTTCAGCGCTATGCCCGCAATGGCAGTGAGGTCGGTCGCGGCGTTCACTTCTGACAGAGTCGCGGAACTGATCGTAACGGATTCGTGGGCCGACCCCGCATCGCCACTGGAATCGCTGACGTTGATCGTCACGGTGTCGTTGCCGCCGGAAAGATAGGTATTGCTGCCGCCGACAGTAAAACTGCCCGGTGAATTCTCCACAACCAAGCCCGTGCTGACGTTTCCATCGCCCCAGTGGATGGTGGCAGTAATGGCGCCGGCGACGGCGGAGGGGTCGGAATCGTCGAACGTCGCGACGTTGCCGTTGAAAACGCGCCCGGCAGTGGCGGAAAACGACGTTGGCGTCACCTCGATAGTCGGAATCGCCACGGTCGTCGCAGCCTGCGCGCCGGTCGGCGTGGGCTGAGCGTTGTCGCCGGCGTCAGTGACAACCGAGAAGAACCCGTACGCGTGCCCGTAGGTTCCATTGAACGTCGCGCTGGTGTTCGTGGTGTTGCTGAGCAACTGCTGGAACGGTCCATGATCGTCAGAATAGTAAATGTTGTAGTAAGCGATCGGCGGGCCGCCCTGATAGGGCTGGCCTGACCAACTGATCGTGAAACTCGGCGTCGCCTCACTGGCGGGAAGGGCCGTAATGCTGCTGGTTGGCGCAACCGCGGAAAGCCCCACGGTAATGTCTGTGTCATTGACGTCCGGCGTGAGATCGAGCGGGACGCTATCGGTGCTGAATATGCCGGTGTGGCTGGGGTAAGTCGCGACCGTATAGATGTCGCTGGCCGAAGGGGCAAAGTTCGGTGCCAACGACACACCGAGGGTGCCGGCGAGGGTTGCGGCGCCGATAGACGTGAGCGTGCCATAATCTCCGCTGGCGGAAGTCCCGGCAATGACAAACGCCAGTGTGGCGGACGTGCCCTGTGCGAAAGTTCCGTTGACTCTCAAATTGCTGTCCGCGCCGACAGTCAATGTGCCGTTGTTACTCAGATTGCCAATCGTGGAAAAGCTGTTGTCGTTTTCCACCGTGAGACTGCCGGCATTAGTCGTGAGACCGGAAATGTTCGTGAAGGTCGATCCCGCCCCGCCGAGCGTGATGGCGCCGTTGTTGGTGTGGACGGATGAGGCGTTTGGAACGGAAAGCGTCGCGCCGTTCATGACAGCCCATGTGCCGCCGGTCAGCGCAACGCCGGCGAACTGCGCGGGAGTGGCGGCCAATGAGAAGGTGCCAGCATCGGCCTCGACTGTCCCGGTGTTACTTAGGTTGATGCCCTGGATTGTCGCTGTCCCCGCGCCAGTCTTTATGAGAGTTCCCCCGTTGGTGAGCAGGCCACCGGTGTTGTAAGCCGTAATGCTGGCGTCGCTTTGCAGGTCGAAGGTGGCGCCCGATTCATTGTCCAGGGTGGGTTGGGCGCCGTTGCCGCCGTATATGCCCATTGCCAGTCCTCCGGCCCCTGCCACCTTAATCGTTCCGAGATTGGCCAGTTCGCCGGTACCGTAGAGTAGCACGGTGCCGGTGGTGCCGGTGTTGGAGAGGGTCATCACGCCTGTGTTGGCAAGCGTTTGGCCGCTGGTGTTGATGTTACCGCCGCTCCACTGGAACATGCCGCCAGGAAAATCGAGTGTGGTGGGACCGGCGACGGTGAAGGTGCCGCTGCTGATTTGCACTACACCTTGCCCTGAGCCGGTGTAAGTCCCCTGGTAGGACACATTGGTTCCGCCGGTGAGATCGAGTACGGTCCCCTGGGCGACGATGAAAGTCCCGCCGGTGCTGGTGTCGCCGGCGGCATTCTGCAAAGTGCCTGACTCGACATCGATCGTGGCGCTGTTGACAAAGTCGATCCCGCCGATGGTCGAGGTGCCGCTGCCGCCGGTCTTGGTTAG
>JBEKVL010000912.1:0-2743 GCA_049514055.1 Tepidisphaeraceae bacterium
CGCGGCGTGATCCGACGACGCCTGGCCGAATGCAGCGACATCCAGCAGAAGCTACTACAACTGCTCGGCATCCCGCCTGATGACCTGCGAACCTTTCGCAGGAGGTGCGGAATGTGAGTAGTAAGGCAGTTGCTGAATTTTGGATCGGCGAGAGCGACTTATGGTTCACTATCTTTGTAGATGATAATGACAACACTTTGAAGATCGAAGTGCTTTCGCCACTAACGGTCAGCGTAGCACGGGCAATCGACTTTATGGAAGTTGATCGCCTTATCGGGGCTGCCAAACGTGAGTTGCTGGCGATGGCCGCCGCTCCCTAGATCCCTACACCTATGGTGGAACCCGAAGCGGGAACGCGAGTGGTCAACCATACACAGAGAACGGGAGTCAATAGCACGCGATGACTCTTAGTAGTCAATATTCTTCTGTCCTGCGGAGTCTCACGCACCGCTGGTCTGTCCGCATTCCGCCGGCGCGAATCTCACGCCACGACGCAGCGACGCGACGAAGGCCGGACTCGTAGCGCCGTTGCGTCGTGAGGCGTACGCGCCGGGCGTGAGGTTCTTCTACAACGAGCGAGGCGTTCTCATCGGTTTTCTCTCGCCTTCGCCGGCGTATCTGGTATCATCAATGACGATATGAGTACCCTCGCCCTACCCGAGTTTCTTGAGGACTGCGATGGCGTGATGCAGTTCAAGGGCCATCGCATCTGCCTCCATCATGTTGTTCGCCGTTTCAATGAAGGATACTCTCCGGAAGCAATCGCCAGCGACTTCTATCCGACGCTCTCTCTTTTGCTGATCTACAAGGCGATCACCTACTATCTCGACAACCGGTTGGCCGTTGATGCCATGATCGCCGGTGTCGACGCCGAACTCGCCCGGCAGGAAGCCAAGTACAGCGCTGGCCCCGGTTATGCCGAACTTCGTCTCCGGCTTGAAGCAAGACGCCGGGCGTAGGCGTCGTAAGTCATGCGTCCTCGTTTCATTCTCGACGAGCAACTGCGTGGTCTGGCTTGGAAGGCGATCAGCCGGCACAACCATGGGGGTGGGTTGTGCCTTGACGTGACGCGTGTTGCGGATGCCGAGAGTCCGCGACTCGGAACCAAGGATCCGGAACTGTTGGTTTGGGCTCAAACAGCCGGCCGCATTGTGATCTCTGACGACCGCTCCACCATGTGCAGCCATTTCGAAGCCCACCTGGCAAAAGGACGCCATGCGCCCGGCCTCTTTCTCCTGCGACGCGATGTCGGCCTGCTCGCGTTCGTTCGTTTTCTCGAGGCCGTCGCCCATGCCAGCGATGCCGAAGAGTGGGTCGATCGGATTCAATTCATCCCGTGATTCGCACTTCGGATTTCGTCATTCCCAAGGTAGCCTAGCCCCATGGATTCCTCCGTATCCAACAACATCGACCCCATCCTCGGCGGCGATGACACGTCGATTTACGACATCGCCACCAACGCACCGGGGCCGCAGGGGCAGCTTCCGCTCACCGACGACCTGCTCCGCCATTCCGTCAGCGGCAACCTCTTCGGCTGGACCCAGGATGTCGCCATGGGCTGGAAGCCGGCCCTGCTCGCCCGGGCGGAGTTTCTCATCCTCGGCACCTGCGGCGGCCTCCGCGAGGCCGACGGCTCGCCGATCGCCCTGGGCTATCACACCGGGCACTGGGAGATCGACCTGCTGATTCGCGCCGCAGCCGGCGAGTTCAAGCGCCTGGGGGCGATTCCGTTCGCGGGGTTCTGCACCGATCCGTGCGATGGCCGGACCCAGGGCACGCCCGGCATGATGGACAGCCTGGCATGGCGCAATGACGCGGCCATCGTCCTCCGCCGGCTGATCCGCTCCCTGCCGACGCGCCGTGGCGTGATGGGTGTCGCCACCTGCGACAAGGGGCTACCCACGATGATGATGGCGCTGGCCGGTTCGCTCGATCTGCCGGGGATCCTCGTTCCCGGCGGCGTGACCCTGCCGCCGACGCAGGGCGAGGATGCGGGTAAGGTTCAGAGCCTGTCCGCCCGCTATGCCCGCGGGCAGATCACGCTGGAAGAGGCGGCCGAACTCGGTTGCCGCGCCTGTGCATCGCCCGGCGGCGGCTGCCAGTTCCTCGGAACGGCCGCCACTTCGCAGGTGGTCGGCGAGGCGCTCGGCCTGTCACTGCCGCATTCGGCGCTGGCGCCGTCAGGGCAAAAGATCTGGCTCGATATGGCCGTGCGCTCGGCCCGGGCGCTCGCGAACCAGACCGGCAGGGGGCTGACTGTGCGGGAAATTCTCACGCCCGATGCGATTCACAACGCGATGGTCGTTCATGCCGCTTTCGGTGGCTCGACGAATCTTCTGCTGCACATTCCCGCCATCGCCCACGCGGCCAGACTACGCCGCCCGACCGTGGACGACTGGATCGCGGTCAATCGCCAGACTCCCCGACTGGTCGATGCCCTGCCCAACGGCCCGGCTGGCCACCCCACTGTCCGCGTTTTCCTGGCCGGCGGCGTGCCGGAGGTGATGCTGCACCTGCGGCAACTCGGCCTGCTGCGGGAAAATGTCACCACCGCCGCCGGTGTGCCGCTGGGGCAGGCGCTCGACTGGTGGCAGTCGTCGCCGCGCCGCCAGTGGCTGCGCGACTTGCTCCACAAACTCGACGGAGTCGATCCCGACGATGTCATCATGCCGCCGGATCGGGCGCGTTCACGCGGCCTGACCAGCACCGTCACCTTCCCCAAGGGCAACCTCGCCCCCGAAGG
>JBEKVL010000913.1:0-2737 GCA_049514055.1 Tepidisphaeraceae bacterium
TTGCGCAGCTTTTTTCGCAGCCCGTTCTGTTCGGCGAGACTCTCATTGTCATGGCCCAGTGCGAGGAACAGCGGCCACATCCTTAGATTGTTGCGATTGACGCATTGCCCGGTTTCTTCTAAAACCATCCTCCGTGGCAGGGCCGCCTTGTTGGAATGGGGATTGCGGCTGTGCGGTTCTTCCGGCTGCCAGGTTCCAACGGGACACGCATGCTTTGCGACCGCGCACAAATAACCTGTGTGATTCCAATGCAGTAGGCACACTCCGTGTGCCGCAAAATGCGGACGGCACACGGAGTGTGCCTGCTACTCGGAACTCCGCGAGGCACGGCGGAGGGGGGTTCTCATGGCCAACCAACTCACGGTTCTGATCGCTTGCAAGAATGAGGCGGCCAATATCCGCGGGTGCATCGAATCGGCCCGGAAGGTCGCCGATGAGATCCTCGTGGCCGATTCGCTTTCCACCGACCATACGCTGGACATCGTTCGGCAGATGGGCGGTTGCCGGGTCATCCAACGCGAATTCATTGATTTTTCCAACTTCAAGACATGGGCCCTCGGCCACTGCACACACCCTTGGGCGCTGGTGCTGGATGCCGACGAGCGGCTTTCCGAGGAACTGGTTGGCGAGATCCGCGGGATTCTTGCCGGCGACGATCCTCCGTTCGACGCCTACCGTGTCATTTCCAAAGTTTTCTTCCTCGGCCGATTGGTCCGTCATTGCGGTTGCGGCCGTCCTACCTCGATTCGGTTCTTCCGCCGCGCGGTCTGCCGGTTCGGGCACGAAAGCGTCCATGAGAGCATTCGCGTTGATACAGGCCGCGTGGGTTGGCTGCGGGCAAGGCTTTTGCACTACACCTACCGTTCCTTAGCGCAAAGGACCGAGAAACAGAACCACTACACCACACTCGCGGCTCAAGACAAGTACAAGGCGGGAGCGCGGGTCAGCGGGTTGGGGATCCTGGTACGACCGCTGTTGAACTTCCTGAAAGTCTACATTGGGCAGGCCGGTTTTCTGGATGGGACCGTCGGTCTGATCGTCGGCTTGAGTTCCATGCACTCCACATTCCTGAAGTACGCCAAACTTTGGGAAAGCACCCACGGATCGGCTGCCCAGGGCGCGGCGCCCGGGGAGTTGAGGGCCGATAACCAGGAAGCCGCTGCGTGAATCGGGATTATTCACAGACGTGACATCGACTGGCCTTGTCAATATGATTGGCCGTGCGCGGCCGTATTCTTGGGTCGCCGCGCTGGCACCCTTCGAGCCCGCCCCGGCCGATTTTCCCAACCGTCTGGCCGACCCCCAACCTCAGCGCTGCGAGTTCGGACCGCGCGGATGGACGCTGGCGGGCCTCGTGCTCTTGTGCCTGGCCGTGCGCGTCCCGATGGCATTGCGGATCACGACCGTCGTTTCCGACGGCGTGGTCTACGTGGAACAGGCCCGGTCGCTGGAGAACGGCATCCTGCGAGCCGGCGTGTCCGACAGGAACGTCAATCCCTTCCCCGTCATCCTCTCGCTTCTCCACCGCGCCGGATTGGATTGGCAGGTGGCGGGCGCGGCGTGGGGGGTGGCAATCTCCAGCCTCGTCGTCTTGCCCTTGTATGGCTGGGTGCGGCGCCAGTTCGACGACCGCGTGGCCCGGACGGCGTGTTTCCTCTACGCCGTACAGCCCAAGATGATCACGTGGAGTCCCGAGCTGATGCGGGATCCTACTTTCTGGTTCCTCTTCACGCTTTCCATCTTCCTGCTTTGGCGTGCGATTACCGAAGTTCGCCTCCGTCTGTTTTTCGTGGCGGGGATCATCGTCAGCCTGACGTGCCTGACGCGAATTGAAGGCATTTACCTGCTCATCTTGCTGGGATTGTGGTCGTTTTGGCGATGGCTCGCCCTGGAGGTCCAACGGCGGCGGTTGATCTTCGGCGTGCTTCTCTGTTTGGGCGCGACGCCGGCCCTGTTGCTGGCGGCCAAGTTAGCGCTGTTCCGTAATCAAGCCAATTGGGGATTTGCCCGGCTCGATCCGGTGCTGCGGTTTTACACGTGGATCCACGCCATGCTGGGCAGCGGATTGGGCTCAGCGGCCTGCCCGGCTCCCTCGGTCTCCCTGTCGATAGGCCGCATGCTCTGGATTTTTCTGCCCACCGTGACCCGGGGCTTGTCGCCGTTCTTCGCACTGTTGATGTTCGGCGGCTTGTGGGGATGGCGGAGGATGTGGGTTCGGCGGGACCATCAGCCGTTGTTCTACGCCTCGCTGGCCGTCCTGGCGGGGGCTTGGGTCCAATTGTGGTACGACCACGCAATGTGCCCGCGCTATGTCCTGCCGATCGTACTGATGGGCGCCATGTTTGCGGCACTGGGTCTTCTGGGCCTGATGGAGCGGGTAGCCGTCTGGAGCCGGCAGCGGGCCCAACCGGCTCGGATTCGGGTCTTGCTCATGGTCCTGCCGCTGATCGTCGTTGCCGTCCACGGGGTAGGCGAAGCGATGATCGCCAACCGTTCCTACTTCGCCGCGCGGCAGGCGGTTGCCGAGTTGGGGACGCGGCTAGGCCGGGACGCAGGGCCGATCCACATGGTTGTCGGGCCGGAAGGCGTGGTGCGGATCGCCCAGCACTACGCCGGCGCAGACGCCTGCAGGTGGTTTCGCATGGAGAACGGCGACGAATCGATCATCACCGCACTCGTCCGGCAGGCTCGCCCGGATGTCCTCCTCCTCCGGCCGACCAAGTCCATGAATGCCCAG
>JBEKVL010000914.1:0-2734 GCA_049514055.1 Tepidisphaeraceae bacterium
AGGATGATGTGCGGGTGACGGCGATCTGCGATGTCAACCAGCGGAACATCGCCAAGGCACGCGAGCGCATCAACACAAACTACGGCAGTCCGGATGTGAAGGTGTACGCCGATTTCCTGCGCGATCCGCAGAACAAGTGTGGCATGATGCCGATCAAACTGCCGGTCAGCCTCAGCCACACCCGCAATTTCGTCGATGCCGTCAAGCAGGGCACGCGTGCGATCTGCGACATCGAAACGGCCCTACGCTCCGATACGCTCTGCCATCTGTCGCTGATCGCCGTCAAACTGGGCCGAAAGTTCGGCTGGGATCCCAAGGCCGAGCAATTCATCGGCGATGACGCGGCCAACGCGATGCTGCAGCCGCGCCCAATAAGGGGTAACTGGATGCTCCCAAAGGCGGGTTAATTGAAACGGGAACGGCATTCGCATGGTCAGACCATCCTCAACCCTCAAGCAAGCGAAAATATGGCACGAATCAACCTGATCCTGTCGGCCGTGTTGGTTGTGGTGATTGCCGCCGGAAGTTACGCGGCGGAGAAGCTGAACATCCTCTTCGTCGTCGTGGACGATCTGAAGCCGACGATCGGGTGTTATGGGGACGCGGTTGCCAGGACGCCCAACCTCGACCGGCTGGGGGCGCGCGGGATGGTGTTCGATCGGGCCTATTGCCTGCAGGCGGTCTGCGCGCCGTCGCGCAATGCCACGCTGACGGGCCTGCGGCCGGAGGTGCTGCGGATTTACGACCTGGGGACCAACTTCCGCCGCCGCGTGCCGGATGTGGTCACTCTGCCGCAGTGGTTCAAGCAGAACGGATGGAAGGCCGAGGGGATCGGCAAGATATACCATGTCGGCCACGGCAACCACGAGGATCCCGCCTCGTGGACCGTGCCGCATTGGCCGGCGAAAACCATCGACTACGTCCTGCCTGAAAACCGGGCCAAGGGGCTGACGCGCGAGGAAGCCCTCTTCGGTAACAGCAGCACAAGAGTAGCCGACCTGCCCAGGGGCGCGCCGTTCGAGTGCGCCGATGTTCCTGACAACGCCTATGGCGACGGCAAGATCGCCGACGAGGCAGTTGCGCGGCTGCGCGCGGCCAGGGCCAATGCCGGCCAGCCGTTCTTCATCGCCGTGGGGTTCCTCAAGCCGCACCTGCCCTTCTGTGCGCCCAGGAAGTACTGGGACATGTACGACCCGGCGAAATTGCCCATGCCCGACCGTGATACTCCGCCGGATGGCGCGCCCAAATTCGCACCAACGACCTGGGGCGAACTGCGGCAGTACAGCGACATCCCGGATGTCGGCCCGGTGAACCCGGCCAAGGCACGCCAGCTCATCCACGGCTACTACGCGGCCACGAGCTACATGGACGCGCAATTCGGCCGCGTGCTCGACGAACTCGATGCCCTGGGCCTGTCGAAGAACACGGTGATCGTGCTCTGGGGCGACAATGGCTGGCACCTGGGCGACCATGGGATGTGGTCCAAGCACACGAACTATGAGCAGGCGACGCGCGTGCCGCTCATCTTCAGCGCCCCCGGCCACCGGGGCGGACAGCACACCGCGTCGCTCGTCGAACTCACCGACATCTATCCGACGCTGTGCGATCTGGCCGGCGCTGCCAAGCCGGCGCACTTGCAGGGCACGAGTCTGGTTCCGGTGCTGGATGATGCGAAAGTAAGCCCGAGGGCGGCCGCGTTCCAGGTATTTCCGCGCGGCACCCGCGAAACCGGCCCCATGCTCGGCCAGGCCGTCCGCACCGAGCGCTGGCGCTACATCGAGTGGCGGAAGGCCGACAGCAGCGCCGCCGCCCGGGAGCTTTATGACATGCAAAACGACCCCGGCGAGACCGTGAACCTCGCGGACACGCAGGAACAGAAGGCGGCGGTTGCCGAGCTTGAGGCGATGCTGAACGCGCGGTTGAGCGAGCGCCCGCCCGAGGGGCTGAAGATGGTGGACCCCGCCAAGGCCCAGGCCGCGCAGGCTCGGGCGGCCCTCTTTGATCACAAGGACACCAATCACGACGGCATATTGACCCGCGAGGAGTTCATGGCCGGCCAACCCGACCCGGAGCAGGCGGCGAAGCGTTTTGAGAAGTTCGATGTGAACAAAGATGGCGTGCTGTCGCGCGAGGAGTTTATAAACATGGGCGCGACGGGGAAGTAGTCAGAGAATGTCGGCAATCGAGGTTGAAAGGGAGCCATGGGTTACGACCTTAGCAACGCAGCCGGAGACTTCCATGAGTGGAAGGTGTTGGGCTGGTGGAGTGTGCTCAATCTGGCGAGAGCCTACGGCTGGATACCGTGTGGAACGCACGCTCCAGCAGGCACAACCGATGCTAGTCCATGGGATGGAAACTACTTCATGAACGACGGGCAGCGAGTGCTTGCGTCGGACGCTCTCTCACTCGCCGACGCTTTGGACCGTCTGCTTGAGGATTCTCAGAAAGAGGTAGTTGCAGGGCGACTGAGGGATCGGATGCAGGAACTCGTGGACGCGCCATCCGTTCCAGAGCCAGATAGTCCAACAGATGTTATGGTCTATCCTCTGGCGTTCATTCGCGGAATGCTCCAACAATTTGGCCAGACCTCGATCGGAGCATGGAGCTTCACCGATAAAGGCAATGCCTATCTGCGCGAGTTCATTGCATTCTGTCGTAAAGGGGAATTTGCCATCGGGTAGTCCATCGCGGCGGAAATTGTGGTGCAGGCTTCCAGCCTGCCGCAGGCTGGAAG
>JBEKVL010000915.1:0-2732 GCA_049514055.1 Tepidisphaeraceae bacterium
CGCGTCCTCCAGGCGGGCCGTCGCGGCCGCTGCCCGCGCGAGCATGCAGGCGATGATGGCCGAGCCGCCGTCGACTTCCTGCGGGGCATTGCCCGCCGTGAATTCCTTGGCCCAGTCCACGAAGGGGGCGTGGGGAACCCGCCCCGGCAGTCCGTCCGGTCGCAAATCGCGGACAAAGGCCTCCAGGATCGACCGTGCCGCGGGAAGGTAGGAACGCAGAAGCCCTGGATCGCCGCGGTAACGCAGAAAGTCGTACAGAAACTCGATCCAATACAAGGAATACGTCGGCAAGATCTGCACTCGACGCGACGGGAAGCGGCACTGCAACATGCCGCCGGCCATCTGACCGGCATGAAGGTCGTCGATCGCTTTCCGCGCCAACCGGTCGTCGCCCGAAAGCCAATAGTGGCAGAGGGCCTGCACGGGAGTGTCGCCGCCGAACTGGCATTGCTCGTATTGCGGGCAGTCGAAGAATGTCTCGTGGGCGCAGAGTCGCAGCGTTTCCCAAGCCGCATCCCAGTTCCGGGCGCCGTCGGCGTCCAGGCCGGTCATCGCGGCGCGACGAACCAGCGGGAATCCGTTGGCAAGCAGTTCGCAGCGGCCCAGTTCGAGGGCCTCGCCGGCCGTGGCCACGTTGATCTGGAGATAACGGAACGAACGAAACCAGGGAGGGGTCCAGCGACGGTCGCGCCCGCCATCCGGGAGCAATTCGTCGCGCAAGCCCCGCAACTCGTCGCGGTCGCCGATCTGGTCGCGGCGTCCTTTGCGCTTGGTGATGGGATCGAATCCTCCCTCGGACCAGACCAGTCCCAGTGTCGTCCCCTTGCCGGCCGACCAGTGCAGGGTCGGAACAGCATTGGTCATTCCGCCGCGGTCGACGATCAGATGACATTGCGTATTCGGAGGGATGCGGAGCGGTTGGCCTGCGAACCAGGCACGAGCGTCCGTCTCGGCAACGCCTTTCAGTCCGGCCAGGCGATGCCAGGCGATTGGGTCGCGGGTCATCGGGGGCAATGGGTCGACCAAGAGGCGGCACCCCAGAGGCAAATTGCCCCAGGGATTGGCGGCTTGACGGCAGACAACTCCGGGCTTGGTCCAACGGCGGTCGTCATAGTCGAGCGATTGCCAGCCCCAGGGGTGCTCGCCGGCCTGAAATCGCTCGCCCATTCCCAAGGTCATGCGAGTTCCGTCCAGCGGCGTGGGGGCCGTATTGTGCCAGCATCGCCAATTCGCGGCACCGCCAAGAAGTTTGTCCAGCGCGGAATCTTCGGCGGCGCAGAGGAAGAAGGCCGCCGGCCCCATCTGGCCAACTCCACTGGCCTCGCCGGCATGCCAGACGGCTGCGGTGAGCAGGTGTTCGCCCGCCGCAACGGCTGGCAACTCGGCCGACCGAGCCAACCACCGCCAAGGATCACTGCGCGAAGGGCCGTCGACCAGCAGAAGGTTGTCTAGCCACACCCGCACGCGCTGGCTGCCCGTGACCCACCATCGCTGACCGGCCCCCAACGCCTTGTCGAGCTTGAAACGGCAACGCCAAAGCACCGTCACGCCTTCGCGAGGCGCCGTGGGGTGCCAACGGGCTGGAGCGTTCATCAGCGGATGGGCGTCGCTCAGGAGCTCCGCGGGCCAACTCTGGCCAAACGGCGCCGAGTTGCCACCCATCGCAATCGCGTCCTGAGACGGTGGTTGGCGATCTCGGGCCGAGTTTGAGACGGTGCCGGATTCCGTCGCGTGGCCGATCGGATTGAAGTTGCCAGCCAGCCCCGCCGCGCCCAACGCGCCCAAGCTTTGCAAGAACGCGCGACGCTTCTGAAATGATGACAAATCCTCGGCACTCATGGAAAACTCCAAAACCAGGAAACCGATCTTCTGCACGTTCTTCTTCACGGGCCGACGCGGAACACACATCGGGGACAGTCCTCGGCGAAGATCGCGTCGAGTTTGTCGCTGCTGGCCGCGGCCATCGGAGCGGCCAGGCGGCTGTCTTGCACGTGGCGGGCCCAAAGCACACGGTAGGGCGGCGCGGGCTTCGACTCGGGTTTGCTTCCGGTTCCCGGGGGCGACGGGAGCATGGGCCAATGGATGCTAAGATCGCTGGCATCAAAGCCCCGTACGTTTTCCAGCACGACCGCGGCGTTCTGCTTGCGGGCCTCCAGATTGCGATTGGCATACTGGCTGGAGCCGGAGCGGGCGTCGCGCGGGGAAAGAGCTTCGGCGTCCTCCAGGCCGGTGTACTGCAGCCGCACGTCCCGCAACGAGATGTTTTCCAGCGTCGCGCCTTTCTCCGCCGTGATCAGAACCCGGCCGCGGGTCCGGGCTACTACGTTGGTGATGTTGACGTTGCGGATCGTTCCCAGCGGCCGCGTCCGCGGAAGGCTGTCAAGCTGTTTGACCTCCATCTGGATGGGCCGCGCCAGGCAAAAATCGCACAGAGTGTCGCCGGTGAGGCCCGTCACAGTCACGTCCTCCACGGTCCCGCCGTCCCAGATGCCGATGGTGAACATGCGGTGACTCTTATAACAGACGCAGTTGCTCACGGTGATCTGGCGGATGTCCGACTGCGCCTCCTGCCCGATGCCAATGGCAATGCAGTTGGACGAGCAAATACAGTTGGAAATTGTCACTCGTTCCGTGGAACGGGCCTGGGGCGTGGCCTTGAGAATGATCGCGTCATCGCCGCAAATCAGCAGGCAATTGCTGATCCGCACGTCGCGGCAGCCGTTGATGTCGAA
>JBEKVL010000916.1:0-2728 GCA_049514055.1 Tepidisphaeraceae bacterium
GGAGTTCCGGAAGCGATTGCAGGCGGATGGGGACGTGGCGAGTATTCTCGGATATCTGGCGACGGAGTTGGGCATCGGGTCGTAAAAGAGACGGGGCGACGGATGTGACGAGTCTTCCGGGAGACACATCATGGGCTCGTACCGTCTTCCTGAGCGTACTCGCGAAGGATCTGGCCGCGAAGTCCAGGGCCAGATGCTTCGCGAGTACGCTCAGCATGACTACTAGTGTAGTGTATAAGAATTACGATTAGTTCAGGTCTCCGGTCACACTGCCGGAGGATCTATCGCTGAAACGTCGTTGCCGCGCAGTCGTTCTTCTCGTATGTTTGCGGTCTGGTTCGGTCGCACGGCTAATTCTGTCGGAAGGATACGTCAATGGAACAGAGTAATCAGGCGCCCATATCGGCCGCACCCGCTGAGATTCCCGTCCTGGCGCCGAATGCCACCCCCGAAGAAAAAGACGCCCACTGGTTCAAGCACGTCTACCAGGGCGACCGGATGCCGCAGCTCACGGTTCGCGCGGTGCTGATGGGCGGGATCCTCGGGATGCTGATGTCGGCATCAAACCTCTACACAACGCTCGCCGTCGGTTGGGGCTTTGGCGTCGCCATCACCGCCTGCGTCATGTCCTACGTGATCTGGAACGTGCTCCGCTTCTTTTCGGGTGGCGTTCTGGCGGCCGTGTTTGCCATCTTCGGGCTCGCCGTCGCCTTCATCCTCGAACGCGCGCTGCTATGGAATCTGCTTTCTGATCGTGGGAAAGTCGTGCTTCTTGGCTGCACCTTCATCTTCTTTGTTTTTGCCTGGTTCCTGCTGCGAAACCAACTGAGCCAGATGTCGCTCCTGGAGAACAACTGCATGGCCTCGACGGCCTCAGCCGCCGGCTACTCCACCGGGGCCACCATCGCCACTATGTTCGGCGCGCTGGTGCTGCTGACCGATCCCGGCACCGGCCAGACCAACCTGGACATCAAAACGTGGAACGTCCAACCCGTCTGGGTAGTTGCACTGTTCACGTGCTGCACCGGTCTCATGGGTGTGTTCCTTGCGGTGCCCATGAAGCGGCAGATGATCAACCACGAGCAACTCCGCTTCCCCTCGGGCGTGGCGGCCGCCGAGACGCTCCGCTCGCTGTGCAGCAAGAGTCGCGAGGCAATCCTCAAGGCTTATGCGCTGGTCATCGGCATCGGCGCGGGCGCGATCGTCGGCATACTCAATACGGGCGAGGGTTCGCTCCAAACGCTCGACCGCGTGTTCGACAGCATCCAGCGGATCATGCGCTTCAGCATCCGGCTTCCCGACCTCTACCCGGCGGAGGGATTCTTCAAGATCGCCGGCAAACAACTCCCGGCCTGTGGATTTGAGCCGAGCCTGCTGCTGATTGCCGCCGGCGTCATTACGCGGCTCCGCGTGTCGCTGAGCATGCTTGCGGGCTCAGCACTGCTCTATTTCATTGTGGCCCCTTACCTGGTCCATCTCGACCAGCAGACATCCGGCTCCGGCTGGTCGAAAGACGGAACCGAGTGGGCCTACACCGCACCACCAAAACACAAGCCGGGAGACACCGCCAAGGATATTGTCATCAACATCCCGTTCAACAGCAGCGGCACAACGCTCAAGGTCACCACCTGGGCTCTCTGGGGCGGAACCGCCGTCATGGTGTTCTCCTCGCTCACCGCGATTGCCCTCCAGTGGAGGACCATCGCCCGCGCCTTTGGCGGGCTCAAGGAGGAGACGGCCGAGGATCACACCATCACCGCCATGAAGAAGATCGAGGTTCCCACCAAATGGATGGTCGCGGGCATGATCCCGGTCACCATCGCCATGCTGTTCGTTCAGGTGATCGGTTTCCACATTTCCTGGTGGGCCGGCCTGATCGCCGTTGCGATGAGCTTCTTCCTCTCGCTGGTCGCCTGCCGCGCCACCGGCGAAACCGACACCACGCCCATCGGCGCCATGGGCAAGGTCATGCAACTCACCTTCGCCGTGCTCCATCCGGGCCAGATCTTCCCCAATCTCGCCGCGGCCGGCATCGCCGCCAACTCCGCCAGTTCTTCCGCCGACCTGCTCACGGACCTCAAGAGCGGGTATCTCCTGGGGGCCAACCCCCGCAAGCAGTTCCTGGCCCAGTTCTTCGGCCTGTTCTTCGGCACACTCGCCATCGTCCCCTTCTGGTTCCTGATGGTTCCCACCCGCGACAAACTGGAACACTTCGCAGCCCCGGCCACGCGTCAATGGGAAGCTGTCGCCCGCGTGCTGACCAAGGGCATCGATCAGTTGCCGCATTCCGCCCAGTTCGCCATCCTGATCGGGGCGTTTGTCGGCGTCGGCCTGCCGCTGCTGGAACGAATGATGCCGGAGAAGTCCCGCAAGTACCTGCCGTCGGCCATGGGTCTGGGCTTGTCCTGGGTCATCCCCTTCGCCAACGCCTTCGCGTTTGCCCTGGGAGCCTTCATTGGCTGGATCTGGGAAAAGATGCACCGCAAATCGGCCGACGACTACTCGATTGCCCTGTCGTCCGGGCTCATCGCCGGCGAATCACTCATCAAGGCCATCATCGCCATGATGGCGACGGCCAGTGGGCTGTTGTGGGGGAAGTAGTGCTCCACCACCGTTGACTTGATGGGTACACGGTGGGACAGGCATTCCCGCATCTCGTACGACAGACATTCTTGCCTGTCGTTTCGCCCATCACACGATCTGTGGCGGAGCAGTAGCCGCTTCCAAC
>JBEKVL010000917.1:0-2727 GCA_049514055.1 Tepidisphaeraceae bacterium
GTCGCCTTGGTCGGCATGGGGTCCTCCGTGTTCCACCCGGAATCGTCGCGGGTGGCGCGGCGGGCTTCGGGGGGCCAGTTCGGCCTCGCGCAATCGTTGTTTCAGGTCGGCGGGAACGCGGGGCAGGCCCTGGGACCGGTGCTGGCTGCCTTCATCATCCTCCCGCGGGGGCAGGCCAGCCTGGCCTGGTTTTCCTTGGCTGCGCTCCTAGCGATGCTCGTCTTGGCGAAGATCGGAGCGTGGTACAGGCGGAACGGCGCAGAGCTGGCCGCCAAGCGCTTGCCCCAGGATCCGGAACACCCGGCGATCTCGCCCCCGAGGGTCGCTCGCACCATCGCGGTGCTGCTGGCGCTCATCTTCTCGAAATACGTCTATCTGGCCAGCTTGACCAGTTATTACACCTTGTACTTGATCAGCACGTTCCACGTGTCGGTACGCAGCGCGCAGCTGCATCTATTCGTCTTTCTGGGCGCCGTGGCGGTCGGCACACTCATCGGCGGTCCGGTCGGAGACCGCATCGGGCGCAAATATGTAATCTGGGGTTCGATCCTGGGCGTGCTCCCCTTCACGCTCCTCTTGCCCTACGCCCCGCTGGTTTGGACGGCACCCCTTACTGTTCTGATTGGCCTCATCTTGGCGTCCGCCTTCTCGGCGATCTTGGTGTATGCGCAGGAACTGATCCCGGGCAAAGTGGGCCTCATGTCCGGCCTCTTCTTTGGGTTCGCTTTCGGCATCGCCGGCCTTGGTGCCGCTGTCCTGGGCAAGCTGGCCGACACGACGAGCATCGGGTTCGTGTATCACCTTTGCGCGTTTCTCCCGGCGATCGGGCTTTTGGCTGGCTGGCTACCGGACCTGGAGCGGACGCGGGCGCGGGCCCGCTTTTCCGACACCAGTCGCGGATGAGCCAACCACTCTCTTTGCGCTGATCAGACAGTTCCGCCACGTGGAGCGCCGCGCCCGCTGCTCATATCGAGCCAACGCGACGGCACGGGCTCATGTACCCGTATGCGATACAGGGCGACCGCCCAATATACGGCGAGCTCTCAGTCTCAGCCGCCCCTCCGCCCGCGCCCGAGCGAGAGCAGGACCCCCAGACAGGAGAAGACGGCAAAGGCCGCGAGCCCCACGCGCATGCTCGCCAGAAACGCCGGCAGCGTGGAGGGCGTGATCGCCGCCCCGCCCATGAACATCGAAAACACCAAAGTCACGGTGGTCATGCTGACCGCCATGCCGAGGGTGCGCATGCTGCCGATCATGCCAGAGGCGACGCCGAACTGTCGAGGGGACACGCTGCCCATGATGGCCGTGGAGTTGGGTGTGATGAAGATGCCAAACCCGGCACCGATGAGGACCAGTTCCCCACCCACGAGCCAGAGCGGTGTGCTCGGGGCGATGGTAGCGGCGGCGAGGAGCAGGCCAACGGAGCTAGCCAGCATCCCCGCGGTGGCCAGCCGGGCCGGCTCGATCCGATCGGCCAGCCGCCCCACCACGGGCGAGGCGATCACCTGCAGCAGCGGCTGGAGCAACAGGACGAAGCCGGCATGGCGCGGCGAAAGCCCCTTGACGTACTGCAGGTAGAGACTCATGAGGAAGGTGATGCCGAAGGTGGCCGCATAGTTCCCCAGGGCGGCCAGGCAGCTTAGGGTGAAGAACCGGTTACGCGTCAGCAAGCTTACGTCTAGGAGGGGGCTCGTGGACCTGCGCTCCAACCACAGGAACAGAACCAGCCCCCCCAGCCCCGCCGCGATCATCCCCGGCCCGCCCGGGAGCTCCTTGGCGTGGGCCGCCCCGAGCATGATTAGCCCGACGCTGCCGCCATAGGCCAGGCTCCCCGGCCAGTCCATCTGGTCGCCCGAGGCGTTGCCGGGTGTCTCGCGCATCCCGAACACGCACAGGGCGATCGCCGCCAAGCCCAGCGGCACGGCCAGCCAGAAGATGCTCCGCCAGCCGACATGGCTGGTCAGGTAGCCGCCGATGACCGGGCCGGTCGACAACCCGGCATAGGTGCAGGCCGAGACGAGGCCGATCGTGCGGCCGCGGAGGTGGGGGGGATAGGCGGCGGCTACCAGTGCCAGACTCCCCGACAGCATCATGGCCGCCCCAAGACCCTGGAAAAAGCGCTGGGTCATAACCATGCTCACGCTTTGGGTGAACCCGAGCGACCAGGTCAGGGCGGTGAACACGACCAGCCCGGGCAAGAACACCTTGCGTTGGCCCACGATGTCGCCCAGTCGGCCGAACGTGAGCACGACCATGGCCACGGAGAGCACATAGAGCTGCTCCACCAATCCGAGCTGGACGGCCGAGGCCCCTAGGTCCCGGCCGAGCGACGGCAGGGCCACGCCCACCGCGGTGAGCATGAACGGGGCCATGAATTGGGCGATACACACCGTAACGAACACCATGGCCGGCGACCCGGCCCTGTGGCCTAGCATCCGTATCTCCTCGTGGCTGATAGCGCGATAGGGGATGGTAGCATTGGGAGGGCATATTGGCGACGTTTTCCGGTCTAGGCGTCAAGGATCGCACCGTCTCCCGCTAGACCCAGCGAATCCGCGCTCGTGGATCGATCATGCAGCGAACTATAGACCCGT
Organism: Tepidisphaeraceae bacterium; assembly: GCA_049514055.1. Classification (GTDB taxonomy): domain Bacteria; phylum Planctomycetota; class Phycisphaerae; order Tepidisphaerales; family Tepidisphaeraceae; genus JANYKD01. The sequence continues at coordinate 2,595 of JBEKVL010000917.1, forward strand.
GCGGTCCGCAAGAACTCCTTCCGGCCCTGGATAGGTTGGTGGATTTCCCGCTGACAGCCGGCAAACCCAGCGCAAGTTCTTTCTCCCATCCCATCGCTTCTGCCCAGTCCACACCCTGCGCACAACATTGGTG
>JBEKVL010000918.1:0-2725 GCA_049514055.1 Tepidisphaeraceae bacterium
AGGTTCTCCAGTTCGATCTCCGGGTCTTTGCCGTCCAAGAGGGCGTAGGCGATCTCGTACTCGGCGATGCGGATGGCCTCGGGCACCTCAGTGTCCTCACCGCGCGGAAACTCCAAGGGCTGACTCGCGTCGGCGGCACGAATATCCTCCAAGGCGACGCCGGTCGTGTCCGAAGAGCCGCAGAGCGTATAAACGCTGTGCTTGACGCCCTTGTAGTTCAAGGCGTCGATGATCCCTCGGGCGGCGATCAGCGACTTTTCGCGGTCGGCATCGTTGGCGGCCGACCATGCCGTTTCATGGAGCCGTTGGGCAAAGTAGCTCGTCGCCTCGGCGGTTCGATCAGCCGGCGTCTCGCCGTTTGCCACCTTGCCGTAGTAGTCGAAGTTCAATGCCATTACCCACTCCTAGCACGCGATCCAGGAATAGTTGCTGCCAGCGCTGGCATCCGCAACCTTCGTGACCATGACCGTGAAGCCGGCGTCCCCCTGCTGCGTCATGGTGACGCTGACCGTCGCCAAGTGACCTTGGACCGTCTCGGTGACGTTGACCGTGGCCAGATTGCCCTTGACCGTCTCGGTGATGTTGACCGTCGCCAAGTGCCCCTGGACCATCTCGGTGACGCTGACCGTGGCGGTGTTCCCCTTGACGGTTTCCAGAACCGTTACGGTCTTCACGTCGCCGACGAGATTGGTCCCATCCCCCGTGATGGCGCTCGCGTCGGTTTGGGCCAAGGTGCCGTTGAACTCGACCACCCAACCGCTCGGGTCGCCATCCGTCACGGCGACATTTGCGCCGTTGATGCTGCTCAAAGCCCGAAGGGCGGTCTGCATGTCGGCCGCAGAAATGTTGTAGGCCAAGTCAGGGGCCGTCTGGCCGTCGTAGGTCAGTGTGAAGGTGCCATCCGAAACGCCGGGGTCGAGCGTAATGGTCTGCTTCTCGTTCTTCCCGCAGACGCCGGTGATAGTCGGCACGTTGCTCTTTGCCAGCGTGCCAATGAACTCAACTACCCAGCCCGCCGGGTCACCGTCCGTCACGGCGACGTTCGCGCCGTTGACGCTACTCAAGGCCCGCAAGGCAGTTTGCAGGTCGGCCGAGGCAATGTCGTAGGCCAACTCGGCGGTCGATTGACCGTTGTAGGTCAGGACCAGCTTGTCGCCGGCCGCCCCGCCCGTGACCACGATGGTCTGCTTCTCGTTCTTCCCGCAGACGCCGCTGATCGCCGCCACGTCGGCCTTCGCCAGGCTGCCGATGAATTCGACCACCCAGCCTGCCGGGTCGCTGTCCGTCACGGCGACATTTGCGCCGTTGATGCTGCTCAAGGCCCGCAAGGCAGTTTGCAGGTCGGCCGAGGTAATGTCATAGGCCAACTCGGCAGTCGATTGACCACCGTAGGACAAGACCAGCTTGTCGCCAACCGCCGCCAGCGTGACCACGACGGTCTGCTTCTCGTTCTTCCCGCAGATGCCGCTGATGGCCGGCACGTTGGTCATCGCCAACGCGCCGATGAACTCGACCACCCAGCTTGCCGGATCGCCGTTCGTCACGGCGACATTCGCGCCGTTGATGCTGCTCAAGGCCCGCAAGGTGGTTTGCAAGTCGGCCGAGGAAATGTTGTAAGCCAACTCGGCAGTCGATTGGCCGTCATAAGTCAGAACCAACTTGTCGCCAGCCGCGCCGCTTGAGACCGCGACGGTCTCTTTCTCGTTTCTCCCGCATGTCCCCGTCATCGCCGGCACATCGGCCTTCGCCAATGCGCCGATAAACTCGACCACCCAGCCTGCCGGGTCGCCGTCCGTCACGACGACATTCGCGCCGTTGATGTTATTCAAGGCCCGCAAGGCGGTCTGCACGTTGGCCGAGGAGATGTCGTAAGCCAACTCGGCAGTCGATTGACCGTCATAGGACAGGACCACATTGTCGCCGGCCGTGCCGCCCGTGACCGCGATGGTCTGCCGCGCGTTGATCCCGCCATCGGTACTGCCCATCAGCGCCACGTCGGTCTTCGCCAAGGCACCCTTGAACTCGACCGTGTACGGGCCGCCGGGGTCTCCGCTGACATCGACATTGCCTGCGCCTACCACGCCCTCCAAGGCGGTCTTCACATCGGCTGCCGCCGCCCCCGTGGAAATCGGAGTGGTCGGCACGCCGTTGAGCGAAAGGGTGAAGCTCTCACCGGCGACCGTGCCAGCCAGCACGACATGCTGTTGCGAGTTGCCGGCAGGGCTGGCCGTGACGTAGACCTTGCTCGCGTCAGCAATCTCGACTTCAACCTCTTCCCCAGCCGGAAGCGGATAGCCGCTGTCGACCGTGACGCCTGCCGGGCCGACATAGACAACGGCCGTGTTGCTAGTCGCCGCTCGTACGCGCACGCCCTTGTACACCTTTTCCGGTGCGTACTCGCGCCGCACAAGAGGACAAGCCACCGCGTCCGCGCCGCCGTGTCCGACCCGAAACTCGTCTACCGCCGTCCGCTCTATGTTCATTGTCGTACCGCTGTGTCAGCTTGTGTCAAACTAGGTCAGCTTCGGTTTCCCCGCGCCCCGCACTCGCGGGGCCGTCGTCGGTCGCAAATCGGTGTTCCGGCTTGCCGCCTTCTCCTCGGACCCGGCGTTGGGATCGGCCGAAAGGTCCAGGACGCCACGCGCCGCCGGATCGCTGCCACTGCCCCCGCCGCCTCCACCGATGCCCTGACTCTCGGCGATGACCTTCAGCCGGTCCGCGTGGT
>JBEKVL010000919.1:0-2714 GCA_049514055.1 Tepidisphaeraceae bacterium
GAAGGCTGGACCGAGCCAAAAGGGAGGCATGGGGCCGTTCATCCAGGGTCCGTGCATCCAAGGGCCGAACCCGCCGGAAAAGAACGTCTTCGCGAAGGTCAATGCGGCCAACCCCGCCAGCAGAGAAAAGCCCGCGTAAACCATCCAGACGATGCTGAGAGCTCGAATCTTGCCAGCGTAGCTCTCCAGCAGAAACGGCAGTCCGGGAACAGGGGGAACTGCCGGGGCAAAAGGACGGCCGCACTTGGGGCAAAACGCCTGTCCGGCCTCCAAAGCCTGACCACATCCACTGCAATACATAGGGCCTCCTTCGCGAATCGGTACGAGTATTACTACGAAATGGAACACCCCTGAGTTCCATGTGAAGACTGAGGGCTATCGGCTTGAAGGCGCGCCCCGCTTTTCCCACCGTTCTTCATGGCGGTCGTCGCGCAAGACGATGGCGGTGATGCGGCCGTCGGCCTCGCGCTGCGCAATGAGCCGAGTAAAGCTGGACCCTCCCAGATGAAAGAGCTCAGTGGGCGACTCGGCGCCCAGCTCGGCGACCTGGCCGTAGCGGTCTTTGCCGTAGAGGTGTTCCCCTTGTGCTGAGATCGAGAGTGCGGCGACGCCATTCGGCTCAAGGTATTCGCCAACCAGGTTGTCCACCTGCGCCTGCGTGAGCCGGACGGCGGGCGGGTGCAGCGGAATGACGAGGCGCTCGGCCAGAGCGGGCGGCTCCGTTTCCTTTCCGACGGCGCGGCCAGCCTTTGCCGAAGGCGGGGGCTCAAGATGGCGTTCCAGCAGCCAGCGCGGCAGTTCGGGCTCGTTGTAGGCGCGGGTCCAGCAATCGTGTTTCAAGCCCTGGTAAAGCCACAGCCGGATATGGCCCCCGGCCCCTTTGAAGGCGTCGTACATCAGCTCGCTTTGGCGGGGCGCTACCACCGGGTCGTCGGTGCCCTGGAAGAGCCAGATTGGGGTACGACCCAGGGCATGAGCATACTCGGCAGGCAGGGTGGCGGATTGGTTCCAGCGCTCAGGGGCGTAACTCCAAAAGACGCCTCCGGCGGCAATGGCCACCGCGGCCCAGCGATGAGGATAGAGCCGCGCCAGCTCCCAGGCGCCGTATCCGCCCAGCGATAGGCCGGAGAGATAGGTGCGGTCCGGGTCGCCGTGGAACTCGGCGGTCTCGCGGTCAAGTGCGGCCATAGCCAGATCTTGCGAGCCGGGGTCGGTCCAGTAGTGGCCCTGCGGGCACTGCGGCATGACGATGACGAAGGGCCAGCGCTCGGGGTGGTCGCGCACTGCCTGGGGAAGGCCGATCTGGGTCTGCCACATGCCATCGGAGCCGCGTTCGCCGCGGCCGTGGAGAAACAAAACGATCGGCCAGAGCCTGCCGTCGCCGCGCCGCCAGTCCTCAGGCAGGTAAACCTGGAAGCGATAGGAGACGCCGTTCAACTCGATGCTGCGATTCAGGAAGCCCGTCTCCGGAGGCGGTTCAATGTGGCTTTTGCGGTCCTTTGCGGCGGAGGAGAGGGCCATTCCGGACGAGAGGGTCCAGGCAAGGGCAAGGCAAATCGCAAACGATCGAGCGAAACGAAGCATTGATGAATCCAACCACCACTATATAGGGCCACTCTGTCCGGCAGGGTCGGAATCGGGCGGGAAGTGGAATGGGTTCCCGATCGGTAACTGAATCCGGGCTGGACACAGCGTATTCGATTCCAGGGGCTTTTGGCGGACATTCGCGATTTTCCTGCGTTTCCCTTGCGGTTTTCTTACGATTCGCATGGAAGACTGAACTTGCTATGCTGTATGCACCGATGACCAAGTTGGAAGCCGGAGAAACGCTGGACCACTATCGTCTGGATGCGACCGTTGCCCACAGCGGAATGTCGACGCTCTACCGGGCTACGGACCTGCGCGATGGCCGGCAGGGTGCCATCAAGGTCCCTCATGCGGAGATGGAGTCGGACCCGGTTCTGCTGGAGCGCTTCAAGCGCGAGCAGGAGATCGGCCAGGAGCTGGATCACCCCGGCATTGTGAAGACTTACGACGGGGAAGAGCGCAGCCGCCTGTATATGGTGATCGAATGGGTGGACGGCAAGCTGCTGCGGGCGCTTCTGAATGAGAAGGGCAAGCTGCCGATCGACCGCGCGGAGATCGTCGCGCTGGGCATCTGCGATGCTCTCGACTACATGCACAAGCACGGCGTGGTGCACCGCGACCTGAAGCCGGAAAACGTGATGGTGGATGAGTGGAACCGCATCAAGCTGATCGATTTCGGCATCGCCATGAAGGAAGACGCGCGGCGCCTGACTTTTGCCGGCCCCTCGCCCTTGCTGGGGACGCCGGACTACATCTCTCCGGAGCAGGTGAAGGGCCAGCGCGGCGACCAGCGCAGCGACATCTACGCGCTGGGCGCAATGCTGTACGAGATGCTGACCGGCCAGCCTCCGTTCACCGGATCCAACCCGCTGGCGGTGATGAATGAACGGGTTTTGAACGATCCCAAGCCGGCCGGCAAGCTGAACGCGGCGATTTCGCCGCAGTTGCAGGAGATTCTCTACCGCGCGCTGGAGCGGGACCCGCGCCACCGCTACGCGACGGCCGCCGAGATGGCCTGGGATCTCGGAAACCAGGAGCAGGTGGGCGTGGAAGAGGGCGGCCACCGGCTGGCCTTGCACCAGCGCTTGTCCCAGGGCGGGCGGAGGATGCTGCTCTATGCGGGCCTG
>JBEKVL010000920.1:0-2712 GCA_049514055.1 Tepidisphaeraceae bacterium
GGCAGCACTAAATGCGATGGCCCTGCACCTCCACCCTCATTGTCGTTCTGGGCCGATGCGCCAGGGTGCTGTATACATCGAGAGCATCAACCACCTGTCTGGAGGGTTGGCGCGCGAACAATTCAAGAAGAAAGACCCTTGCCCGTGATCGGGGCAAGGGTCTTCTTGCTATTTCGCACACGTACTCTCAGGCGCACCGGCGCCGGCGCATGGCGGCCAGCAGCACGCCGGCGCTCAGCAGGCCCAGCGAGGCCGGCTCGGGCACCGCGGCGGCCGGCACTGTGGTGGTGAAGGCAAACACGGAGCCATCCCCGAGAAACGAGGAGAAGTCGTAACCGGGGAAGTTCGACGCCAGCGCGCTGGGCGCGAACTGCCCGAGAGGCGTGCCCTGGTAATCGGCGCCACCGGCCGTCACCACTTCATTCGAGAACACGCCGGGGAAGCCGGCCGGGAAACCGGTCAACTGCATGGGGTTGGCACCCGGGTTGTTGTCCATGCCGTAGAACGTGGTGATGTCATCCATGCCCGAAACAGTTGATGGGGAGACATAGCTCAATCCGCCGACATTTACACTGAGCGCACTGGTAGGGGGAAACGAGATGATGATCCGGTCCTTGATGCTGAAAAACTGCGTGTAGATCGTGATCGTAAAATTCGACACCGGGTCCGGAACCGTGACTCCCCCGCGGAAGTCCTGGTACGGCCCGGAAGGGGCGGCCTGAGATGTGTTGCCCATGACCAGCAACCCCGTGAATGCCAACGCGATGAGGGAAAGACGAGAACGCATGATGCACTCCTTTTCGCAAGAAACCATGAAACCGGATATGATTCGGACTCCCCGCGGGCCGAACATCGGTGCCGTCAGGAAGACCGGGTAAACACTCAAACCGGAACCACCTGACACGGTTGCCGCCACCCTCCGGCGGCGTGGCGCCTGCGCATTGCGGCCAGCAACACGCCCGCGCTCAACAAACCGAGTGACGCGGGCTCGGGCACCGCGGCGGCCGGCACGACCGTGGAAAACGCATAGACGACCGACGATGGATCACCCCCGAGGAACGGCGAGAGATCATAACCGGGGAACATTGACGGCAACTCGCTGACCAGCATCGGCCCGCCGCCGATGGGCGTGCCCGGATACGCGGTCCCACCCGTGTCAATGAATTGTTCACCCGAGAACACATTGGCGGGGAAACTGGACGGGAACCCCGTTATGGTCATAGGGTTGGTGGGAGAATTGGTGTCCTGGCCATAGAGCGTGGTGATGTCGACCATGGTCGGATCGCTGGATACGGGGGTGACATAGCTCAGTCCACCGACCGCCCGGCTGGTGAGCCAGCTATCGGGAATCGTGATGATGATCTGGTCTCTGATCTTGCCGAACTTGGTGTTGATCGTGATGGTGAAATCCGTGGGATTGGTCGGCTGACCCAGGACCACATCTCTGAAATCGGTGAACGGACCGTCGGTGGCGGCCTGGGCCGAGTTCTCAACGACCAGCACTGCCAGGAAAGCCACTGCAACGAGGGGAAGACGAGAACACATGACACAACTCCTTGTTCAAAAGATCGGCGAGACGGGAAATTCCGGCGAATCAACTCCTCAACTCCCGGCGCGCACCGGCAGCGCACCGGAATTGGCCGACAAATACGCACATCGAGATATTGCCTTCCGAAGAGCGCACTCCAAAAGACGTGCCATGGCAAGCCAACAAACAGCCACGCGACTCAAGCGGCAAACACAACACAGCCGCCAGCCGGAAGCCTCTAATCTAGAGAGGAAATGCGACTTGGAAATGCGTGCGTCGCTACGCCATTCAAGCGAAGCAATCGTCACAAGAAATTAATATGCGCCTGTTAAGAGACAGTCAAATGAGAAACTCAAGAATTATCCGATGTTCCGGACTCTACATATGTGCCCACCAGGCCCGCCGCTCGTTAATCCCCTCGGCGTTCTGGCCCCTGATACTCGACTCAAGCGGACTTTGCCCCCAACGGCGACTACTCCTACAATCCCCGACCGCGATGCCGATGCCCCTGAAGATCCTCGAAGCCGGCCCGGCCGGCGTGGTCCGCAAGCCCGCCTGGCTCAAGATGAAGATGCCCGGCGGCGAGAACTACGGCAAGTTGCTGAACCTGGTCAACGGCCACCGGCTGCACACCGTCTGCCAGTCGGCCAAGTGCCCGAACCTGGGCGAGTGCTGGAACTCGGGCACGGCCACGCTGATGATCCTCGGCGACGTCTGCACGCGGTCGTGCGGCTTTTGCCACATCGCCACCGGGCGGCCACCCACGCTCGACACCGACGAACCCCGCCGCGTGGGCGAGGCCGTGCGCCTGATGAACCTGCGGCACGCCGTCATCACCTCGGTCAACCGCGACGAACTGCCCGACGGCGGGGCCGCCATCTGGGCCGAGACCATCCGCCAGATCCGGCTCCAGTCCCCCGCCGTCACGATTGAAGTTCTCATCCCGGATTTCTGCGGCGACGAGAAGGCGATCCAGGTCGTCCTCGACCAGCGCTCGGACATCCTCAATCATAACCTCGAAACCGTCCCCCGCCTCTACAAGAATGTCCGGCCGCAGGCCAAGTACCCTCGCTCGCTCAAGGTGCTCCAGATCGCCAAAGAGCAGAAGTTCACCACCAAGACCGGCATCATGCTGGGGCTCGGCGAAGAAGAGGGCGAGGTCGATGCCGTGCTGGACGATCTCG
>JBEKVL010000921.1:0-2710 GCA_049514055.1 Tepidisphaeraceae bacterium
AACGCCGCCTGGTCCGGCTCCGGCTCGGTGTAACGCGGCATCACCAGCCAGCGGCCATCCGTCGTCGGCAGGCACACGTCCACCATCTGGATCGTCGCCAGTTGCTCCAGCACCGCCCGGGAACTCAAACCCGGGGCGTGCTTGGATAACTTCATCCGCAGACTGACCGACAGGCAATATCCGGATCGAGGCTCATGACGAGATATTCCAAGCCAACCAGCCCGTGCTGGTCGGCATCGACGTCGATTCCACCTACTGTTACCTGCTCCAGGCCGCGGAGCATCGGGATGAAACCACCTGGGGTATTACCTCCTGGAACTGGAGGAGCGCGGCCTGAATCTGCACCACACCATCGCCGACGGCGGACGCAGGCTGCGAGCCGGACAGGCCGCCGCCTGGCCCAATGTGCCCTGCCACGCCGACGTCTTCCATGCCGAGTATCAACTGGGGCAAGTCGTCTGTTACCTGGAAAACCGCGCCGCCGGCTGCACCAAGGTGGTGGAGGTGCGGCAACGCAAGCTCGACCGTTCGCGGCAGGAGGGCACACGCGAGAAACTTGCCGGGGAACTGGAATCGGCCCGGCGGGAGCAAGCCAGGGCCATCGCCCTGGCCCGGGATCTTCGTCTGCTGGGCACGGCCAGATCCAGCATGTCGGCGTTGAAGTAATGGTCGCAGGGCGGGCAATAGTGCTGGGAATAGGTCACATGCAGATCACGCGGCCGGTTGTGGATGGGGTCGCCCAGTTCGTGCAGGGTGCGCTGGGCGGTTCGCTGCCGCGTGGCGCTGCAGCCACACAGAGGACAGGGCTGGTGGAGATAGTTGCATGAGCGCTCGATGATCTGAGCTTTGGGAAGGTCTTCGACGCGAACGATGCCTACCGTGGCATCGGGCAGATAGATTCCGGGTGGCATGGCGAGAGCCTCCTTGCTTTAGCCACGCTCTCTATCGGCTGCGGGACGCCAATCCCTCCAAAATCGCCTGTAACGGTGCTATATAGTCCTCTTATCCGGGATATCCGAGTGATCCGCGTTTCATCGTAAGCCTTCTCTTCTTCGTGGCACTCGGTGGCCCTTCGTGGTTAACAACTCTCCCCGTTCGGCCGATGCGTTCTGGTACGGGCTGACATGTATCCGCCCTTCTGGGGCTTGTTGCCTGGCCACGGGTCTCCGCGTCCGCTGAAGCGGTCCGTACGGCAGACTGAGCGTTGCGTAGTCGAGAGAACCACAGCGGTTTGCCGAAACTCCACAACGCCGCGCTGGACCATCGCGGCTACAGCGCCTTCTTCGCTTCCAACTCCTCCCACCGCGCATACAGCTTGTGGACCAGCTCCGCCGACTCCGACGCCTTGTGGCACACGTCCGTCATCCGCGCATGATCGGCCATCACCACCGGATTCAATATCTCCTGCTGCCAGTGGGCGGCGGCCGCCTCGGCCTTATGAATGTTGTCCTCCATCTGCTCCAGTTCCCGCTGCTCGTTCCAACTCAGCTTCTTCGATGCGGCCACCGGCTTGGCCGCTGCGGCCGATGCGGCCTTCTTCTCGGCCTTCTCGACCGGCTTGGGCGCGCGGGCAATTTCCATCGCCCGCTGATACTGCGCCAGATTGCCGTACATCCCATGCCCCCCCTGCCCGTCCAGCCCGACAATATCCGTACACAACCGGTCCAGCATGTACCGGTCGTGCGTCACCAGCACCAGCGCGCCGGGAAAATCCTCCAGGCTCTCTTCCAGCACCTCCAGCGTGGGGATGTCCAGGTCGTTGGTCGGTTCGTCGAGAATCAGCACATCGGCCGGCCGGAGCATGAGGCGGGCCAGAAGCACCCGCGCCTGCTCGCCGCCGGACAGATCGTAGATCGGCAGGTCGAGCTGCTGGTTCTGAAACAGGAACCGCCTCGCCCACCCGGAGACGTGCATCGGCTGATCGCGATACACCACCGTATCGCCGGTGCGCCCCAGCAGCAGCGCCTGGCGCAGCGTGATGTTCTTGTCCAGTTGCTCGCGGGCCTGGTCGAAGCAGACGACGCGCAGCCCATCCGCCCGGCGAATCTCGCCCGAGTCAGGCACCAGATCGCCGGTCATCATCCGGATCAACGTCGTCTTGCCGCTGCCGTTTGGTCCGGCCAGTCCGAACTTGCTCTTGGGCGCGAGCACCAGATCGAGCGCCCTGATGATCGGCCGGCCGCCCAGCGCGATGCTCACCTTCTTGCACTCCATCAGCTTCCGCGTCTGACGCTCGGTGGCGATGAAGTCGATATCGGCGCTACCTTGCGCCGTGTTCCGCACCTGGAGTTCCGCCAGTTCATCCATCATCCGCCCAGCCGACTGGATGCGGCCCTTGGCCTTGGTGGTGCGCGCCTTGGCCCCGCGCCGCAGCCACTCGATCTCCCGCTTTACCCGGCTGGCCACCGCCTGCTGCTGCGCCGCCTGGGCGGCCATGAACTCCTCGAGCCGCTCGACGAAATCCGAATACGTCCCCGGCGTGCTCAGATACCCCTGCGGAAAAGCCCGGCTCAGTTCCACAATGCGATTGGCCGTGTTCTCAAGGAAATACCGGTCGTGGCTGACCATGATGCAGGCGAACGACGCGGCCGAAAGCAGATCCTCGAGCCACGCGATGCCATCCAGATCCAGGTGATTCGTCGGCTCATCCAGCAGGAGTAGTTCCGGATCGCGCACCAGCCGCCGCGCGATCGACAGCCGCTTGGCCCAT
>JBEKVL010000922.1:0-2709 GCA_049514055.1 Tepidisphaeraceae bacterium
GACCCTTCCGACTTCTGCCTCTGTCCTGGTTCATGTTCCGCCTCCGCATGCTTGGGGGGACAGACATTCCTGTCTGTCATCCCGCATACCTTACGTTAATTCCGCCTCATGTTGCCGATCGTCTGCAGGGCCTCGTCGGCCGCCTGGATCGACTGGCTGTTGAGCTCGAACGCCCGCTGGGTCTTGATGAGCGACACAAGTTCCTTCACCGGATCGACGTTGCTGCCTTCGAGGTAGGACTGCTGCAACGTGCCGATGCCGTCCTTCCCCGGATCACTCAACGCCGCCGGGCCGGAGGACTCGGTCTGCAGATAGATATTGCCGCCCAGCAGTGTCAGCCCGTTGGGGTTGATGAAATTGGCCAGCTTGATGGTGCCGGCCTGCTGGCGGGTGATCTGACCGGGAACAAGGTAGTCCACCAGACCGTCGTTGCTGACCGTGATGCTCGTGGCCGTGGGAGGAATGGTGATCACGGGATCCAGCCGATAGCCGTCGCCCATGCCCAATACGAGTTGTTGATCCTTGTTGACAAAGAAGTTGCCGGCGCGGGTGTAGCCGTAGCCGTCGCCGATTCCCGGCATGATCTTCACGCGGAAGAACCCGGTGCCCACGATGGCGACATCGAGCGGCCGATCCGTGCTTTCCATCGTTCCCTGGTCGAGATTGAGCTGCGTGTTGCTGACCTTCACGCCCAGCCCGACGAACGTGCCGGCCGGGGAGAGGTCGCCCGCGGCGTTGCTCGTGCCGGGCTCCTTGATGGTCTGGTAGACGAGTTCCTCGAAGTTGACCCGGCTGGTCTTGAACGCGGTGGTTTCGCTGTTGGCGAGATTGTTGGCGATGACGTCGAGCTTCGTCGAGAGGGCTCGAAGCCCCGTGGCCGCCGAATTGAGTGCGATGATCGCCATTTTTCTGCTTCCTGTGGCCGCGATGGGTCATCGCGGCCGCGAACCGCGATCAACGATCGCGGCCACAACCTGCGAAATCTTGCCGACGTCCGTCTGTAGCCGCGATGGCTCATCGCGGCCACAACCTACGAAATCTTGCCGACGTTCACCAGGAGCGACAGGGTTTGATCCTGGTAACGGATGAGATTGGCGTTCGCCTCGAGGTTCCGCGACGCATCCATCAACGACGCCAGTTCCTTCATCGCATCGGCATTGGACCGCTCCATCGCTCCATTGACGATCGCGCCGTCGCCGGCCTTCATCCGCTTGTCCAGATCCGGATAGCCGAAGAGCCCATCGCCATGCTTGGTGATTTGCCGCTGGTCCGGCACATCGAAAACGCCGACCTTTCCCATGACTTCCTTCCCCTGGGAAATCGTGCCGTCGCCGGCGACTGTGACCGGGACACCTTTCTTCAGGAGAATCGGCTGGCGGTTCTGATCCAGCACCCACCGTCCAGTGGTCGCGGTAACCAGATAGCCATCCCTGTTCGTGATAAACCGGCCATCGCGGGTCAGGGCGGTGCCCTGTCCCTCCCGTATGGCGAAAAAACCCTTCCCCTGCAACGCGAAATCCATCGGATTGCCCGTGCTTTCCAACTCGCCTTGCGAGAGATCCACGCTCGTCTGCCCGACCAGCATCCCACCGCCGAGTGCCTCCAGGTCGGGGTTGCTCTGAGTCTTCGCGTTCAGCCCTTCACCGGCCGCCGCGGTGTGACGCTCCTGAAAGATCGCCAGATCCCGCTTGAACCCCGTGGTCTCGGAGTTGGCGAGGTTGTTGGTCACCACGTCAAGCCGGTGTGAACTGGCCCGCACCCCGGCCGCCGAGGCATAGAGGCCGTAAATCATCCGCGACCCCCTTCCAGCAGGGCCAGCGTCCCCGCCGGCCTGCCTGAAGCGCAATCCGTCTGGCACTCAAGGCCAGCGAGACCTTCGGCCCCTTCGTCGCTCCGTCGCTCCGTCGCTTCGTCGCGTACGCTCAGAAGATGCATCCACACCGCCAGTCTGGCCGTCTCGACGATCCTTCGTCCTATGTCATCTCGTGCGTCATCCATGCGCACTACTCCCGTAAGGGTCAATCCTGCCCCGGTTCAAGCCGCGTGCCAGAGAAGAGAGGAAACTCTCCTGATTGCAAACCCATTACGAATAATGAGTTGCGGTTTCCCCGGTGAATGAGCCCCTGAACCTTGGCGGCGCAAACGGTTCCGCCGCCGGGCAGTTTCTGCGCCGTGCGGAGTCAGTCTCGTAGGATAGATGGGGCCGCAAGCGCGAGACGACTTCCAGGCGTCGACAGGCGAGTTCGGGGAGCATCCGAGTTGCAGTTGCAACCATGGGCCATGGTATCAGCCATGCCATTGCCGCAGTCGTTCCCCATCGCCAGACGTCTCCCCGGCTCTGCCCATACTCCTTCGCGAACCGTGTACTTGTAGCCGCGATCGTGGATCGCGGTCCTCGGCCGCGCACTTGTAGCCGCGATCGTTGATCGCGGCTGCAGGTGGCATTTGCCAGAAAAGACGGGCGTACCCGTCTCCCCACTCTCCGCCCGGTTGCCAATTCCGCGGCTAACCCCCGATCCACCCAAAACTTGCATTTCGACTGTTGCGCCCAGGTGTTGCGCGCGCCACAGAATTTCCATTTTCACAGATCACACCCCCACAGCACCAACTCCACTTTTGCGCTGCGCGCTGTTGCGCGCAAAACGCCCCGCGCGCGCAGCGCCACAGATAATATGAAGGAACAACATGATGCTTGACCACACCCATGTT
>JBEKVL010000923.1:0-2706 GCA_049514055.1 Tepidisphaeraceae bacterium
CCGCCCCGGCTGTAAGTCCCGCTCCGGCTGCGCCTACGCGGGACTTACAGCCGGGAAAGACCAGCGCGGGGTGACACTTCTACTTCGGCTTGCGCGGTGACATTTCTATTCCTTTACAACATCTTGGATGATTTGAGTCGGCATCCCCGACCGATTATACTCCTCCCCGTTCCGGCTGATCGAGCCGGAACAGGGTGTCGATCGGGACGTATTCGTAGTTCGCCATTTCACTCAGGGAGCAGTCATGTCCATCGCGCGGGTATCCAGGCCTGCAAGATTCTCGCCGACATCGGAACCGCCGCCGGCATCAAGCCCCTGCGAAGCCTCCCGCCTGGCAACACGCCGCCGGCAAGGACCAGTTGCCCGGCCACTCCTTATCCTCGCGTCCATCTGCCTGGCCTTCGGCACACTCCCCGCCATCGCGGCCGATCGCATCGAGTCCGACTGGCTCTACCAGAACCGCCTCCGCGGCGCTCGCCACCCGGCCGATGCGCCTCCCTCCACCGCCGACGATGCGGCCGGCGCTGTGGACGGCGTCAAGAACGGCGGCTACGGATTCCACACCGGCCAGAACGATAATCCGTCGTGGTGGCAGGTGGATCTTGGCATGAGGCGCCGCCTCGACCGCGTCGTCATCTTCAACCGCTGCGATTTCCCCGCGGCCCCCCTGCCGCAACCGACAGCGCAACTGGAACTGCTGCTTTCGGCCGACGGAAAAGTCTGGGGGCCGGCCTACAAGCACAACCGTGCGAACTTCTACGGCTTCACCGACAAAAAGCCGCTCGTCATCGCGCTTGGCGGAATTGATGCCCGCTTCATCCGCCTGCAGGTTCCACCGCACAACTACCTCCACTTCGACGAGGTCGAAGTCTACGGAACCGACACGCCGGAGAAGAACATCGCCCTGCATTGCCCGGCTGATCAGAGCAGCCTCAGCCAGTGGTCCACGCGCAAGTCCCCCACCCAGCCCGGGAATGAGCCCCCCTACCGCATCGCCGAGATCATCGACCGCGGCCGGAACCTCGCCACCGATCTTCGCACGACGCTGCGAACGTCGAGTTCCAGCTCGGCTCTGTCCCGACAGACGACCGAGACCATCGACGACGCCCTCCGCACCCTCGACGAAATCGAGAAATCGCTCCCCACCGAAAGTGCCGCCAGTGCCCTCACTGGCGGGATCTCGAACCGCGAACAAACCCTCTATCTCCGCGCCCGCTCGACCGTCCGCAAACTCGCCCTCGCCAACCCCGCCCTCGACTTCGACCGCGTCCTCTTCGTCAAACGCGCCCTGGGCAGCTTCAGCCACATGTCCGACCAATACTACAGTTGGTTCTCCCGCCCCGGCGGCGGCGTGTTCATCCTCGACGGCATCAAAACCGACAACCCCCGCCTGCGCTCCCTCACCGAGTCCTTCCCGCCCGGAAGCTATCTCAGCCCTGATCTCTCCTGCGATGCCCGCAAAATCCTCTTCTCCTACTGCCGCCACTATCCCGGCCGCTCGAATCTCCCCAACAAGCTCGACAAGGACGCCCAGCCCGAAGACAGCTTCTACCACGTCTTCGAGATCAACGTCAACGGCACCGGCTTGCGCCAGATTACCCACGGCCGCTATGACGACCTCTTCCCGCGCTATCTCCCCTCGGGCGAAATCGTCTTCCTCTCCACGCGCCGCGGCCAGTTCTTCCAGTGCGGCAAGGCCAGCGCCACCGCCACCACCGAACGCACCCTCCCCGACAGCTTCGTCCGCTGCGGCGGCGACCCCGGCCGCCCGGTCTCCGTCTACACCCTGCACGTCATGAACCCCGCCGGCCAGGATATGCGGGCCATCTCGCCGTTCGAGAACTTCGAATGGGATCCCAGCGTGTCCAATGATGGCCGCATTCTCTACTCGCGCTGGGACTACGTCGATCGCGACAATATGCACTACATGAAGCTCTGGGCCACCAACCCCGACGGCACCAGCCCGCAGGCCGTCTGGGGCAACTACACGCGCAACCCGCAGTGCGCCTTCGAGGCGCGCGGCGTGCCGGGGTCGCGGAAGATCGTCTTCACGGCCGCCGCCCACCACGCCATCACCGGTGGCAGCCTCGTCCTGCTCGACCCGGCCCTGGGCGAAGCCGACGGCCATGCCGCCATCAAACGCCTTACGCCCGAGGTTCTCTTCCCCGAGGCCGAAGGCTGGTCCGAGGCATATTACGCCAACCCCTATCCGCTCTCCGAAACCTACTACCTCACCGCCTGGGGCGCCCCCATGCAGCCTGGCTGTCCGCCACAGGCCCAGTGGGGCCAGACCGGCCCCACCAACGCCCTGGGCATCTACCTCCTCGACGCCTTCGGCAACCTCGAACTGCTCCATCGCGACCCCGACCTGTGCAGCATGTACCCCATTCCCGTGCGCCCGCGCCCCGTTCCCCCGGCCGTCGCCACCGGCATCGACTGGGACGGCAAACAAATAGGCGCCATGCTGGTCCAGGATGTCTACGCCGGCCTGACCGGCGTTGATCGCGGCGCCATCAAGCGACTGCGCATCGTCGGCATGCCCGCCAAAGTTCAGCCGACCATGAACACCCCCAAGCTCGGCGTCACGGCCGACGACCCCGGAAAATGCGTGCTGGGCACCGTCCCCGTCGAGCCCGACGGCTCGGCCCATTTCAGCGTCCCCTCCGGTGTCGCCCTCTTCATCCAGGCCCTCGACGACCAAGACCG
>JBEKVL010000924.1:0-2705 GCA_049514055.1 Tepidisphaeraceae bacterium
CGATCGCCACGACCGTCTGCGGCATCGGCAGATCGAGAAACCAGCAGGCGACGTCCAGCCAGTGGACCATCAGGTCGGTGAACAGGCCGCCGGCGTAGTCCCAGAACCAGCGCCAGGAGCGGAAGCGGAAGGCGTCGAACGGCCGATCGGGCGCGCTGCCCAGAAACGCCTTCCAGTCGACCGTTTGCGGATCGACCACCGGCGGCGGCACGGGCATCTTGGCGTAGTTGCGGTTCCAGACCATGCGGACCTTGTGGACCCGGCCGATATGGCCCGCGCGAACCAGCTCGCGGGCCTTGCCGATGTGCTCGATGCTGCGCTGCTGCGTGCCGACCTGGACGACGCGTTTCGACTGGCGCACGGCGTCGATCACCCGCGGGCCCTCCTCGATGTGGTGCGTCAGGGGTTTTTCTACGTACACGTCCTTCCCGGCCTGGCACGCGGCGATGGTCATCGGGGCATGCCAGTGGTCCGGCGTGGCGATCAGCACCGCGTCGACGTCCTTGCGATCGAGGACTTCTTGCCAGCGCTTGGTGGCGAACGCCTTGGAGCCGACCGTTTCGCGGGCCAGCTTCAGGTTCTCGTCCCAGACGTCGCAAACGCCCACGATCGAGATGCCCTTGAGTTCGGGAAGCGGCATCATCAGGCGGCGCCATCGGCCGCCCGTTCCGATGCACGCCACGCGGATCGTCTCGTTGGCCGTGGACGCGCGGGCCGCGGCCGCCGGCGCCACTGCGGCTGCGGCCGCACCGGCCCCCAATTGCTTCAGAAAACGACGCCGTTCAATTCGTTCACGCATGATGGTGTCCTTTCGGGGTGGTTTGATGAAAACACGATGAAAACGGGGACAGGCACCGCAACTGATAACGGTTTGGAGTGAATGACGGTACAACCTGTTGCGGAGCCAGTCCCCGTTTTCATCAGCCCACTTCGGGGTATCCATTGTCTGTTTCATTCCTCGCTCTTTCATGTACATTGCGTCTCAATTGGCTGCCTTTGGCTTCGCCTTGGCGGGAGCCGTCTTCTTGACGTTTGGCCGCGTGGGCATGGTGGGTTGGCTCTCGCTGTGCGGGTCAATGACGAGTTGGTAACGCTCGCCCATTCGGGGCGTGCCTTCATTGGTCATGTCGCGACTCACCAGCACCAGTTTGCCGCCGCTCACGCTCAACGGGCCGTTGATGATCGTGTTGGGGAGCTTCCGTGCCCCTCGACCAGCGACGGGTTCGTTCACAGTTCGCAGCCGTCGGTCCCAGCGCGCCTGGCCGGTGGCCGGGTCCAGTCCGTAGAAATAGATCCCGCCGTCCAACTCCGGATGCCGGCCGGCGCTCACCGCGAACAGTCCGTCGTGAACGACAACGCCGTACACAGGCCACGACGACTCCAATTGGCCATAGGCGACGATCTTGCGGTGATTGGGCGCCGCCAGAAACCGCCAGAGCACCCGGCCGTCTCTGAGGTCCAGACAGCTTACCCAGCCGTCGTGGGAACCGAGGCATACCTTGCCCTCGTGAACGACCGGGGCCGCGCTGATCCGCCCATCGGCCACGAACGACCATACCACGCGCTCGCCCCGCCGGGCTTCCAGCCGGTGTTCGTTGACCACGGCCACCAGTTCCAGATCGCCGGCCTTGACCGGCACGGTCTCCGGGTACGGCAGGACGTCGTTGCCGCTCCATGCATTGCGGACCATCTCGCCGTCGAACCGCGGGACCGGCACCTCGAACGTACTCTTCGCGCCCATCATTCCATCGGCCACTTTGATTGTGGCCACCGGCTCCGCGGGGCGAACCTGTTCGACGATCCGCGGCGCGGCAGCGCCGCTGCCCGCCTGCGTGCGCTGGGCAACGGGCAGCGGCTCCCAGAGCGGCTCCGCTGCGTAGCCCGCCCAGCCGCGCAACATCGCAAAGCACCAGCACTGGAACGATGTATTGGTCGGCGGCAGGTAAATCATGCCGTTGGCCGGAGTCATTCCCGTGGCGCATGCGCCGCGCGAGATATTCTGGTTCACGCTCGTCAGCAAGTCCCCGGCCACAAACGAACCGAAGCCGATCAGGTGATATTGGGTCGTCAGGCGGGGACGCGTGCAACGACCGTTATTGACGGGCAACGCCAAGAACTTCAGCGGCTCGCCGGTATCCGCGTCGAACTCGACGACGCCATTCTGGTTTGTCAGGTACAGCTTGCCGTTGCGCAGGGCGATGTTGAATTGGAAGCCCGGAAAGGTCAACTGTTTGGCGAAGGGAAGCGGATCCTTCAGGTAGTCTCGGCTCCATTTCAGCTTGCCGCTCTTGGCATCCAGCGCGCCGATGATTCTGTCCGGGAACGCAGGGGCCCCAATGCCCGACGGCGTAAAGAAGGCCAACCGGCCCTCATCGTAAACCAACTGTCCGATTGCCGGGCCAGCCATTTCAGCGTTGCGCCAGACCTGCTTTCCGGTCTGGAGTTCCAAGGCCACGATCGCCGCCAGCGGACTACCCGGCCAGCGACTGTTCCACGCGCCCCAATCATTGTTCATCGGACCCTCGGCCTTGCGCGTGACGGCAACAAACACCCGGTCCAGATCGGGCGCCACGGCGGCGAACAGCAACCGGTGACCGTCCGCGTCGCGGTACACCCACTGCCGCTTGCCGGTCTGGGCATCCAAGGCGTACAGCGAGTCGTTGGCCGTTTGGAACAACCGGCCTTGATGGTAAACAATCCGCACC
>JBEKVL010000925.1:0-2705 GCA_049514055.1 Tepidisphaeraceae bacterium
GATCGGTTGGGGGGAAGATCAAATGGTCTAATGTTCTCGCGGCGATCAGGACCAGTTTCGCGGGCAACGCAAAATGGTCCGGACTGTTTTACGATGGTCGCGAAAACGGTCCTCCGTCACTTGGCGCCCAAAACGACGTTGTCGATCAGCCTCGTGGCTCCCACGCGCGCTGCGATGGCGAGCAGCGTCGGCTTGACTGCCTCCTGCACGGGTTTGAAGGTGATCGGATCGACGGCGGCCACGTAGTCCACCAGCAGGTGCGATTCGAGCAGGATGTGCAGCATCGTGGTCGTCAGGCGGTTGGTCTGGCGGAAACCCTGCTGGAAACCCAATTCGGCGGCGCGCAGGGCCTTTGAGATGGCCAGCGCCTGCTGGCGCTCGGCCGGCGAGAGGTAGCGGTTCCGGCTGGACATGGCCAGCCCGTCGGGCTCGCGCAGGGTCGGGCAGGGGACGATCTCGACGGTGAGGTTCAGCGACTCGGCCATTGCCGTGATGATGCGAAGTTGCTGGTAGTCCTTCTCGCCGAAACAGGCGTGTGTGGGCGTGAAGACGTTGAACAGTTTGAGGACAACCTGGCAGACGCCTTTGAAATGGCCCGGGCGTTTCTGGCCTTCGAGCGTATCGGAGAGGCCCGGCATTTCGATGGCGATGTCGGGCGAACCCGGCGGGTACATTTCCTCGACCTTGGGAACGAAGACGGAACCCACGCCGGCCTCGCGGCATTTCTGGAGATCGGCCTCGAGCGTGCGCGGATACTTGGAGAAGTCCTCGCGCGGCCCGAACTGCGTGGGATTGACAAAGATCGTGGCGGCGACATGCGGGGCGAGAGACCTGGCCTTCTGAAAGAGCGAGACGTGCCCCGCGTGCAGAGCGCCCATGGTGGGCACGAGGGCTAGATTGCCCAGGGAAGAGCGAAGTGCGCGGACGTCTGAGATGTGGTGCAGGAGATCCATGATTTATTTTTGGTCGGGCGTTCTAGTCTCTGTGGGCCGTCTCGAGCTTATGCAGCAGCGTCTTGACGTTGACGCCGAGCGTTGGGTGGAGCGCGTTGGGCGCGATCTCGGCCAGGGGCTTGAGGACGAACAGCCGCTCGTGCATCAGCGGATGTGGGACGCTCAGCGTGTCGGTGGAGAGGATCGTGTTGCCGTGCAGGAGGAGATCGAGGTCGATGACCCGCGGTTCCCACTTCTCACGCCGGACCCGCCCGATCTGCTGCTCGATCTCCAGCAGACGCTTCATAAGATCCCTGGGCGAAAGCGACGTAATGACCTCGACGGCGCAGTTGAGGAACTCGGGCGCGCCGACTGGTCCGCCCTGGGCAGGATTGATCATGAACGCGCTGATCCGGCGAATCTCGATGCCCGGCGTTTCAATCAGCATGGCCAGGGCTCGACGGATATTCGCTTCCTTGTTGCCGAGGTTGGAACCGACTCCGATGTAGGTGGTTACAGTTGATTTCATTTGCGCTCCTTCGTCGCGAATCAGTAGTCCGTAGTCAATGATCAGTAGCGATGAGGTTCCATCAACCGGCTGAGGTCCCATCCACTGACCACGGACCACGGACTACTGACCAACTCAAAACTCAAACTTGCTCGACTCCAATCGCCTGCCGATCTCGGCCAGGACACGCCGCTCATCGGCCTGGTCCCCGGCGATGAACGTGACCGAGAACCGCACGTATGCCCCGGCGTCATCCCAGGGAACGGTGCTGATGAGTTTCTCGGTGATCATCCACTGCGAAAATGCCTCGCCACCGACAAACTCGATCCGCCTGCCATCCTTGCCCGTGGCCGCCTTCGGGGCCTTCACATACAGGAAGAACGAACCCCTGGGCTTGCGGGCGCCAAACCCGCTGGCGTTGAGCACTTTCACCAGCCCATCCATGCGACGCGAGTACTTCGCCGCGATCTTCCGGGTGATCTCCGGGTGGTCCAGCGAGTACGCGCACGCTTCCTGGATTGCCAGGAACTGCCCGGAGTCGGTGTTGTCTTTCACATCCGCATAGGCCCGGACAATGAGCTGGTTCCCGGCCACGAAGCCGAGCCGCCAGCCGGTCATGTTGTATCCCTTGGACATCGAGTGCAGTTCGACGCCCACGGCCATCGCTCCCGGCGTGGCCAGGAAGCTCAGGGGCTCGCCCTCGAACACCAGCGCCGCGTAGGCCGCGTCATGGATGACAATCAGGTTGTTCTCTCTGGCAAAGGCCACGACTCTGGCGAAGAACTCGGGTGTGGCGGACGCGCCGGTCGGGTTGTTGGGGTAGTTGATGACCAGCACCTTGGCCCGCGCCAGCACATCGGCCGGAATGGAATCCAGGTCCGGCAGGAACGCGTTCTTCTCCAAAAGCGGCAGGTTACGCACCGTGCCGCCGTAATACTTCGCATGGGTGCCAAAGACCGGGTAACCGGGCGTGGTCATCAGGACCACGTCGCCGGGGTTGATGAAGCATGCCGGCAGGATCGACAGGGCCGCCTTCGATCCGATCGAGTGGCAGACATTCTCCGACGGATTCAGCCCGGCAACACCGCAGACGTTCTTGAGCCAGCGGACTGCCGCCTCGCGGTAGGCCATGCTGCCATTGTCGGCATAGCCGCGATTGTCCGGCTTCTTGGCGGCCGATATCAGGGCGCCGACCGAATCCGGGAAAGCCATCTCATCGGGCTCGCCGACGCCCATGTCGATCAACTCCGCTCCCGGATTGGCCG
>JBEKVL010000926.1:0-2703 GCA_049514055.1 Tepidisphaeraceae bacterium
ACTTGGCCGACAATCCGGCCGGCGACTTCGACACTGGCGGAAGTTACGCGCTGAACCACGGCGATCATGGGCGGGATCCTCCGATCAGGGAGCCGTGCGTACGAGCCGGCGTGACACGATCGATGCGAACATCGACACATCTGCCGGCCGGCATGTCGCCTCCGTCGAAATGGACGGAGAAATATCGCTCACAGCGGCCGAAACGCACCGGACCCTCCCCGGGCTCCAGCATGACGCTCGCGGTCTGACCGATGAATTGCCTGCGGAATTCCAGCGAGTCCACGGCCGCGTGGTCAGACAACGTATGGATGCGCTCATTGACCAGCGGATCGCGAACGAAGTCTTTTCCCCAGCGCGCGGCCGCCGTCCCCGGCCGCGGCGAGAACGGGAACGCGTGGATGTGGATGAAGCGGGCGTGAGCGACGACGGCGAGCGTCCGCTCGAACTCGGCATCCGTCTCGCCCGGGAAGCCCACGATGATGTCCGTGGTGAATGCCGGGCGGTCGAAGGCGGCGCGAACCTGATCGATCATCGCCAGAAAATCATCGCGCGTGTACTGACGGTTCATCCGGCGGAGAATCGCATCGGAGCCGCTCTGGAGCGGCACATGGAAATGCGGTGTGATCTGCGGATGAGACCGGAGCACGGCCAGCAGGTCCCCGGACAGATCCCCTGGTTCGAGGCTGGAGAGCCGCAGTCGCCGCAGAGCGGGAACGCCGGTGCAGAGGGCGTCGATGAGCCGGGCGAGGGGAGAGAGACCGGCATCCGGTGACAGACAGGAATGTCTGTCCTCCTGGACAGGAATGTCACCCGCCCCGGTAGCCAACGACAGCCGGGATTGTCTGCCCTCCTGTTGCCGGCGGCGGAGGGTGGTGGACTGGCCGTAGGCGCCGAGGAAGATGCCTGTCAGCACGATCTCCTGGTGGCCGGCATCCACAAGACGCCGCGCTTCTGCAACGGCCTGCTCGACAGGCTTGCTCCACGGACGAGTACGCAATCTGGGGATGATGCAGTAGGTGCAGTGGGCATCGCAGCCATCCTGAATCTTAAGCAGCGCCCGCTGGCGATGCGTTTGACGCTCGGCGAGCAGCGGCAGTCGCGTGGTGCCCGCAGGACAGGCATTCTTGTCCGCCGCTTCAGCAGGACAGATATTCTTGTCTGTCGTCTCATCAAGTCGGGGTACGGACGCCATGGGCGAGACGCGTGTGCCACAAGGTTCAGTCCATTGGTCGAGCAGATCATTCAGGCTGGCGGCCACGTCGTCGTCGTGGCCGATGACAGCCGAGACACCGGGCAGGCTCTGGGCATCGGGCTTGTTGCTGGTGGCCCAGCAGCCCATGACGACGACGTGCTGGACGGGGGATTCGGTCCCGGCGGCCGGCGACTGGGGCAGGGAGTGCTGGCCGAGCGGCCTGTCGCATGTGAGGAGTTGCGGTTTCGCCGAAACCGCCCTGCCGATGGTCGTGGTGCCCGAAACACCGGCCGGGGCGACGGTGAGGACGGGCAGGCGTGTCATGCGGCGAACGGACTGGCGACTCTTGCTGGCGGCATCGACGGTGACGGAGCAGGTGTTGACGATACGGAGGTCTGCGTCGGCCGGGTCGCGCACGGCGATGAGACCGCGACTTCGGAGCACGGTGGCGATCTGCTCGCTTTCGTACTGGTTGACCTTGCAGCCGAGGGTGATGATGCAGAACGTCCGCATGAGGGAGTTGATTGTATGGCGCGCGGGCCCGGAACACGAGATGGATGCCGTTGGATCAGGCAGGCCTGGGTTGCCCATCTTCACAAGTTACGGGTCGGTTCTCGCAGGAGCGATGATCAAATGGCGGAAAAGTCGAAACTGGTTTCGTAGTCTTGCGAGGCGCATGATATAAGCCATTTTTGTTATTGAGGTTGCAGCGTTCCCCGGGCTGGCGATTGGCGAGAAAACAGATATCTTCTCAGGGTCCAAAAGGTCTCCGCCGGATGGGTTTCGGTGGGTCTGTAGTGATCGTTGATAGTTGATACTGCGGCAGGGTTGGTGCGGAAGGCTCACGAAAGGAGTTTTTGGACCTGGGAAATTCCGGGTACATAGTGCATAAGTGTCTTCATTAACTGGTTTTATAATTGAGATGGGACTTTATATGTGGAGGGAAAAGCGCCGCCAAAGCGCCCCCAAAGCGTGTCCCGAATCTCCCCAGATTCTCGCCCGAGCGCAGCCCGCGGCTCGCCGAAGCAAGGGGCCACCGAGGGGAAAAAGGGGGAGGCAGGACGCAGCGGGTGCCGGCCGGCAGATGGCTGGTTGGTGGTGATCAGGTCTATTCGGTTTCCAAAGAGCGAAGAGCGGGAGCTATCGCATCATAGTACGAACATAAATATAACTATAAAATTTGAATCTTTGGGTTTTGTTAACAAGGAAGGGCCGCGAGGGATCCCGAAGAGACGCGAAGCTCGCGGAGA
Source organism: Tepidisphaeraceae bacterium (assembly GCA_049514055.1). Taxonomy (GTDB): domain Bacteria; phylum Planctomycetota; class Phycisphaerae; order Tepidisphaerales; family Tepidisphaeraceae; genus JANYKD01. The sequence continues at coordinate 2,443 of JBEKVL010000926.1, forward strand.
AGAGTTGGACGTTGCGGACATGCCTCTGCGGCCCCTGTGCCTCCGTGTCTCCGTGGTTGTTCTTGTTCGGGTTGCGGCGAAGCCGCGCTGGGAGAACCCACGGAGCAAACTCCGTGGGCGTTGAGGGTTGTGGAAGGTGTTCGGAAAAAAATGTTTGGAAGCTGGTGGTTTTGGGGGACTGGGACATAAGGGGCGGCTTGCAAAGTGGTTATGAGTGGTTTGGGGCGTCGGAAACAGGTGGAAATCGGTGTCTTTTTCGGG
>JBEKVL010000927.1:0-2701 GCA_049514055.1 Tepidisphaeraceae bacterium
CAATCAGTTCACGGCGACCATTTCGTCGACCGGCGTCTATACCAGTGCCGAGCTTCCCGCCGGTGTGTATGACGTCACCTTCAGTTCCGCTTCGCTGTCCATTCCCGGTTTCAGCGGCGTCACGGTTGCGGACGGCCGGACGATCTCGCTGGCCGATACCGTCGCCACGGCCGGCGGCTCGGTTTCCGGAACCGTTCGGCGCTCCGGCACCAACGCTCCGCTGTCCGACGTCACCGTCTGGGTCCACGATGCGACCAATACCGCGCGTTCCGCCGTCACCGACAGCAACGGCGTCTACACCATCGACGGCGTCACCCCCGGCCCGCACACCATCGCGGCCGGCTACACGGGCAGCGTCATCCAGACGGTCGATGGCGTCGCCGTCGCCTCCGGCGCGCTCACCAGCGGCGTGGACTTCACGCTCGATCCGTCGGCCACGCTCAGCGGCACCGTCGCCGTCGGTTCCGCCGCCGTTAATGGTGCCAGCATCGAACTGCTCAGCGGCACCGCGATCATCGCGCTTACCGCGAGTGATTCCTCCGGACAGTACACCCTCCCAAACATCCCCGCCGGCACCTACACCCTCTCCGTCGATTACTGGAAGTGCCAGACCTTCACTAACGATGTCACGCTGACGGCCGGCCAGACGACCACATTCAACCCCGCTCTGGCCCACGCCGCCCTCGTGTCCGGCCTGGTCAAGGACAGCGCCAACCACCCGCTCGCCGGCGTGATGATGGCCCTGATTCTGCCCGACGGGACAACCCAGGACACAATCACCGAAACCGACGGTTCCTACAGCTTCAGCCGGCTCGACAATGGGCATTACGTCGTCATGCTTTCCGACGGCTCGCACCGCCACGCCTTCGATGTCGCCGGCCCGTCGCTGGAAGAGAGCTTCAATGTCACCCTCTCGGTCGGGTATATCGCCGGCCGCGTACTCGACGCCAACAACCTCCCCGCCACCACCGGGCAGATCGAGTTGATCCAGGGCGGCCAGGTCGTGGCTGTTCGCCCAATTCTCTCTGACGGTTCATTTACTATTCCCACCGTCGTCGTCGGCACGTATCAATTGCTCGCCAGCCTTACCGACCAGTCGTATGCCATCATGCCGACAGTCACGGTGGCGGCCGGTAAACTCACAAATGTTGCCGACATCAAACCGGGCACGGCCAGTTTGAATGTCCAGTTCAACGATGCCAGCACCAGCCAGGCCGTCATCAACGGCTTTGCGATGTTGCAACGCCTGGACCAGCCCGATCAGCTCTTTGGCGAGCCCTTCGACGTGACCGGCACCGGCCTGGCATCCTTCACGCACCTCGCCCCCGGTTCCTACCTCGTCAGCTTCCGCTCGCCCGACCTGGCCTCGGTGCAGCGCGTAGTAACCGTCGCGGCCGGCAACAACTCACTCAGCATCTCCGTCGGTGCGGCGGCAACGCTGTCCGGCACCGTTCACGACACCACTGGCGCTGTCCTCCCGGCCGCCACGATCACGGCCTATGATCCCGCCAAGCCCCAGGCTGTCTGGCAGACCACCGCCGCCCGGGATGGAACCTATGCGTTTGACGATCTCCCGGCCGGAACTTACTCGTTGCTGGCCACCGATACCCGCGCCACACCGGATGGATTCGCGCGCGTGAACAGTCTGGCCGTCGTCGGCGGCGCCGTCTTGACCCAGGATATCCAACTCGCCGCGTCGCCCATCAGCGTGTCCGGCGTCCTCGCCACGCCCAGCGGCGACACCCCCGTCGATGCCACGATTGTCGCCAGGAATGCCCAGGGCATCGTCGTCGCCCTCGCAACGGCCGGCGCCGGTGGACAGTACCTGCTCTCCGGCCTGACCGCCGGAACCTACAGCATCAGCGTCAGTGCCGACGGCTACAACGCCGCCGCCCGCTTCATCACCCTCGCGGCCGGCCAGTCGCGCACGGGCTTCAACCTCACCGCAACCTGGGTCGTCGATCCGTCACGGGCCGGCGATTCCCAGTCCGGCTTCAGCCAGTTCCTCGGCAACATTGGCGAAGCGATCCACAACGCCTTCGGCAATCTCCTGGGCGGCGAGCCTGTCGATACCGCGGGAACCCTGCCCCACCCGCAAGTTCCGGCCGACTGTCCGCTCGCCCTCGCCTGGCTGCGCGAGCGTACCTACTGGGAATGGGTCAAGAACCAGCGGTTCGACGCCTGGCACCAGTATTGGGACGGAGCTACCACGATCCTGCGCAATGACATCGGTCTATTCACGATTAACTTCGTCAAGTTCGCCTCGAATTTCCTCACCGCCCAGGCCTCGATGGTCACCGGCGTGCTCGGCGAGCTCAACTCGCTTCGCGCGGGCGCCATCGACAACCTGATGAAGGCGGACCACATTCCGTTCGCCCAGATGCAGGCGATGCGGCAGCAGATCAGGGAACTGACCGACCTGCAGAACTCGCTCAAGAACATGTTCGAAGGCGGCGCCCAGTTGCCCGGCAATCTCATTAGCACCAGCCAGGCCACCCCGGTCAGTGCGGGCACGGCCCTGCTCGACAAGCTGACCCACGCCGGAGAATGGACCGGCACCGGCGACATCGTCGAATGCCTCAGTCTGGCGGCCGATGTCGGGTCGCAGGTGTCCCAGGTACTCAGCACCATCGCCACCCTCGGCCAGATGTTCGCCCAGTGGAATCCCGCGATGGCCAGTTTCCTCGGCAAACTCAGCGAC
>JBEKVL010000928.1:0-2698 GCA_049514055.1 Tepidisphaeraceae bacterium
GCAAGGAGCCGGAGCCGAAGGATTGGCCGGCCGTGGAAAACCAGTGTGCCCAACTTCTGAGCGAGCATCGCTGCAACGCCGTGCCGGGCGCCGAACTGTTGCGGCCCGTGGCCCAAGCCGATGGCTCGTTCCAGATTCCGCGCGAGCAGGTGACACGTCTGCGCGATTTCGTCGACCGCTACCACGTCAACGCGCTGCCGTGCCCGCATCCCTCCAGCGTCATCAAGGACCCCGACCGCGAAACCGACAAACTCCGCGCCTGGCTCGCGGCGTTCAACCGGGCCGCCAAGGAACTGGATCGCCCCAACATCGTCTTCTTCGTCTACCTCAAGGACGAGCCCAACACGCTGGAAGACTATCGCTACGTGCAGAAGTGGGGCCGCGCCGTGCGCGAGGCCAAGTCGGTGCTGAAGGTTATGGTGGTTGAACAAACCTGGACCGCGCCTGGTATGGGCGGCGCCGACAGCGCCTGGGGCGATCTTTACGGCGCTGTAGATATCTGGTGCCCGCTCTTCTCGCTGCACCGGCAGGACAGCGCCGCACTGCGGCAGGCGGCCGGCGAAACCATCTGGACCTACACCGCGCTCTGCCAGGGCAAACCCACGCCCTGGTGGCACATCGACTATCCGCTGCTCAACTACCGCGCACCCGCGTGGATCGCCTGGCAATATCGCATGAAGGGCCTGCTCTACTGGGGCGGCATGTCCTACTGGAAGGAAGTGGATGATCCGTGGGTGCAGGCGCCGGTCTACACCGGCAATGGTGTTCCCCAGCAGGGCCAGAAGGGAATCGTTTTCAACGGCGAAGGCTCGCTGGTCTATCCGGCGCGGGCCGTCGGCTACGACGGCATCGTCCCGACCATCCGTCTCAAGGCCCTGCGCGATTCCATCGAAGACTACGAGTATCTGGCCATCCTCGATCGTCTCGGCAAGACGCCCGAAGCCGAGAAGATCGTCGCCACGGTGGCACGCTCCTTCTTCGACTGGGACAAGAACCCCGGCGCGTATGACGTTGCCCGCACGAAGCTCGCGGAGTTGATCGTCGCCGCTACTGCGGCCGCCAAGCCGGCGGAGAGATGATCCGACGGTTGGATGCTGGGCGTGACCGGACGTTCGGGAACGCTGTACACTGTGTGCCCGCAACAGTGGTCATGCTGAGCGTACTCGCGAAGCATCTGGCTTTGGACTTCGCGGCCAGATCCTTCGCGAGTACGCTCAGGATGACGGGTTGTGGACCGACTGACGTTGGTGAGAACATGGTCACGCACCGGATCGTGGCATAGAACGGAGTCGCCATATGAAACTTGTACTACCATTTGTGTTGTTCATCGCAATATTGTCGCGCTTCATCCTCGCCGCCGACGCTCCCCCGAAACCCGACTGGGTCGAGCCCATGCAGAAAATCCACGCCGGCTTCACCGGCACGCCCGGCTACGTCGCCCAGTTCGGCGACTCGATCACCTACAGCATGGCCTTCTGGAAGCCCATGAGTTGGAGCGACCCCGACCAGTATCTGAAAGACGACGGCCTGCCCAAGCGCCCGGAGAAGCGCTGGCGCGATGTCATCAAGGGCGCTGGCGACGACGGCAAAGGAGCGGCCGCCGGCAACTACTCCGGCTGGCGCGTCGGCGATCTCCTCAAGGCCGTGCCCAACGCCCTGGCCGCCAACAAGCCCGAAGTCGCCCTCATCATGATCGGCACCAACGACATCTCCGCCGGCACCGTCCCGGCCGACTACCAGCCGGGTCTGGAAAAGCTCGTCCAACTCTGCCTCGACGCCAAGTGCATCCCCATCCTCAACACCATCCCGCCCAAGCGCGGGAAGCTGGATGCCGTGGAGGCCGCCAATAACATCATCCGCGACGTGGCCGCCAGGCATAAGATCCCACTCGTGGACTTCCATGCCACCATCCTGTCCCACGCCCCCGATGGCAAGTGGGATGGCACGCTCATCAGCGCCGACGGCGTCCACCCCTCCGGCGGGGCCACGCAGGATTACAGCGACGACAACCTCCACAAATCCGGCTACGCCCTCCGTAACTGGGTGAACTTCCTGATGTTCCGGGAGGTGTACTTCAAGGTACTGGCTGTCAAATGAGCCAGCCTGGGAGCTATATGCAACGGTTATTGCTCTTCCTGATCGGCGGTTGGGGCTTCTGGCTCGGGTGGACGGTACTTCTGCTCGGACCAGCGCTGGGCATCCCCAGGCAACGCCTGTGGCGACTGGCCGCGGCCATCGGCGTTCTGCTGGGCGCCGCAATCGTCTTCGTCTCGACCACGCCTCTGCCCATCTTCGCGTACGCGATGTGGGTTCTTGCTCTGGCAGGCTGGGCAATCAGCGAATGTCTCCGCCGCCCTACTGAACGCGCCCGGCACTGGCTCCGGTGCATCGCGGTCGCGACCGGCCTCGCCGTCGCTGTCCTCGAAGCGCGATACCATCTGCGCCCCGTATTTCCCACGCAAAGCCATCACCGGGTATACGTGATCGGCGACTCCATCAGCGCGGGCCTCGGCCACTCCAATATCACCATCTGGCCCGATGTCCTCGAGCGCGAGCATTCCATCGAGGTCGTCTATCTTTCGCGAGCCGGTGCTAACCTCGCCGTGGCTGTCCGCGTAATTCAGTCAAAGCATTTCGCGGACGTCATAGTTCTTATCGAATTCGGTGGCAAAGACCTGATTTCCAATCCTCGAACGCC
>JBEKVL010000929.1:0-2692 GCA_049514055.1 Tepidisphaeraceae bacterium
TGGGCAGCAACCTGGCCGGCGGGTTGCTGGTGCTTGGGTACACGGTGGTCGAGTTTGTCGTGCTGCTCTGGATGTTTTCGTGGAAGGTGCATGGAACCGGAGCCTGGACGGCGGCGGTGGTCGGTTTGCTGTTCGCCGCGGTGTATAATGTGTTTACATGCGACTGGTTAGCCGAGAGAATGGAAGGTTGACGCACGGGAGGCAAGATGCCGCAGGTTGGCCAGAGAATCAGTGAATATGTGCTGGAAGACCGTCTCGGGGCCGGGACGTTCGGCGAGGTCTGGCGCGCGCGCCACCACGTCTGGGCCGACCAGCTCGTCGCGATCAAGATCCCCACCGAGCCGGGATACATCCAGAACCTACAGAAAGAGGGCACGGCCATTCACGGCCTGCAGCATGCGAACATTGTCCGGGCCCTGGGGTTCGACCCCTACGCCGATCCGCCGTATCTCATCATGGAGTACGTTCCGGGCACCAGCCTGCGGACGCTGATCGCCGACCGCTCGCTGACGACACAGGATGCCGTGCTGGTGATGCGGCAGATATTGCAGGGCCTGGCATATGCGCACGCACATGGCGTGGTCCATCGCGACATCAAGCCGGAGAACGTGCTGGTTCACGAGCGGGCGAAAAAAGAGGGACTCGGCGCGGAGGGCGTGGTCAAGGTCACGGACTTCGGGTTGGGCAAGGCCGCCAATCTGGCCGGGCAGCAGTCGATCGCGTTCTCGGTGGACGCAAACAGCGATGATGCCAAAAAGATCGCGGGCACGATCGACTACATGTCGCCCGAGCAGCGCAGCGGGGGGGATGTCGACGGCCGGGCTGATTTGTACGCCTGCGGGGTGACACTGTACGAGATGCTCACGGGCGAACGGCCTGCGGGGACGGACCTGCCGAGCGATCTGAATCCCAAGTCGCCGCGACAGCTTGACGAGGTTTTCCGGCGGTCTTATTCGCGGCTGGACAAGCGGTACGCGTCGGCCGAGGAGTTTCTTGAAGGGCTCGAGGCGGCGAGCCGGATGCCGCCGCCGTTGCCAAAACGCGGCGGCGTGGCCGAGCCGCCGCCGTTGCCACCGACGTCGAGGGCCGGTGCCTCCACATGTCCATCGTGTCACCGGCCGCTGGGTCCGACGGATCAGTTCTGCATGAACTGCGGCGTCCAGTTGGTGGAATGGGTGCTGCGGTGTCCACAGTGCGGCGGCTGGCCTGAGCCGGGCGACAAGTATTGCATACAGTGCGGGGCCACTCTCGGGCCGGGCCAGGGAGCGGTCGCTTAACAACAGCATCCGGTGACACCATGCTTGTGTTCTTCGTTATCTTGACTGTCATGGGCTGGGCGTGGACGTACCTGGTTCTTGTCGCGATGTACGATGCTTCCGTGGCGCTTCGCAGGAAGGATGAGAGAAACGCATGAGTGGACCGGCCGACCCAACCTGGCATCGCGAGCGCGAGAAGCAGATCATCGACCATGTTCAGAAGCTGCTTGGCGATACGCGCCTGAGCATCCAGACAACCGGCGGGCGCAAGCACGCCATCATGCTGGGACGCGACGTGCTACCGTCGGACCACGAGGTCGAACTGAAGCGACTGATGATGCAGAAGGGGATTCACGATTATGCGGTGCAGGGCAAGATGCCGCTGGGGCGCGAGGTGTCTGTGACACTTCGCAGGCGCCGGTTCTACCTGTTCTGGAGCATCGTGGGAGACATGAAGGTGGTGTGCATCTCCCCTTGGCAGGATCTACTCACCGGGCAGGATCCCCGGCCAGCGGATGTGGCCGATGTGAAGGCAGCGCTCGACCGGCTTCAGAAGTTTCACGGCGTTCCCCAGACAGTCGTCCTGGTTTCCACGAGCGGGTTTACCGACAGTGCCCGCGATCTGGCCGAGCAGCGCGGGCAGCAGATCGCGATTCTGGCCGAGCCGACGGCCACGGGCGGCTGGCGCGTCAAGGGCCCCGCCGGCGAGGAAAGCCTGGTGGGCCTGATCGATCCCGAAGAGGATGATCAGAAACGCCAGCGGGTCCGCGAGGAAATCGACAAGGCGAAGGTTGAGTTGTTATCGGGCGGCGTCAGCGCCGAGAAGATTGCCCAGCGAACGGCTTTGCCGCTGCGAATGGTCGAGGATGAAGTAAAATCGTATGCCAAGGAGCATGGCCTGTCGGCGAGAAAACTCGACGGGGCGCTGCTGCTCTTTCGCGAAGGCTCGGGCCTGGGTTCGCCCGCGCGCAACGGAGGTTCGGACATGCCATTTATCGAACGGTTGAAATCGCTCTTCTCAACGAGGGGCGAAACCGAGAAAAAGATCACGCTCCTCTCCGAGCGCCGGGCGGCCCTGAGCCAGCAGCGCGACCAGGCGTTCGAGGAGATGGGCGCCTTGGAGACACAGGAGACCCAGCTGAAGGAAGACTTCAAGAACACAACGAGCAACCTCACCAAGAAGCGCCTGACCAGCCAGCTCCTGCAGCTTCGCAAGGATCTGGAGCGCCGCCAGCAGGTGCTGGGAATGCTCAATCAGCAGATCAACGTGGTCAGCACGCATCTGCACAACCTGGAACTGGTTCAGCAGGGTTCGTCGGCGAAACTGCCGGATGCGGAAGAGCTGGCCGGAGACGCTGCCAAGGCCGAGGAAGTGATGGCCGAGTTGCAAGCCAGCTACGAGGTGGCCGGTTCGGTGGCGGCGGCCGGCCCGTCGG
>JBEKVL010000930.1:0-2691 GCA_049514055.1 Tepidisphaeraceae bacterium
CCGGATCATGCCCTCGCCGTCCCAGTCCTGGAAGATGAAGCCCGTATCCGCGGCCGTATCGTAGAGCGCGGAGAAGTTGTGCCAGTCCCAGTCCCAGTTGCTGCCGTAGTAGTTCGTGATGATGTAGTCGCAGAAGTCGGGCAGGTTGAGATACGTCGCCATGAGGGCATAGGCGGTGGGGTTGGCCAGGGTGGTGATACTGGCCGTTCCGGTGCCGGCCACGTTTCCGTACCTTGCCACGTTGAACAGATCGTTCCATCCCGTCATGCTGCCTTTGACGTCGAAACTGGAACCGTCGTGGTAGACGTCGTAGTCCGCGGCGTTGCCGCCGTAGAAGTATGCGGCGTACTTGGGATCGATGTGCTCGCAAACGTTGTACAGGCCCCAATACAGGCCGTTGACGTAGAGTTGGACCCAAATGCCCGCGGAATTCTTGTCGCCCAAGGCCGTCAGGGTGTTGCGGGTCCACTGATCGACGATGTACTGCGCGCTGGTGCCGCCCCCCGACCAACTGTCGTTGAAGCCCTGCCGAAAGATCAGGTTGTCCGCCATGTAGCCGTCGCCGAAGATGGGCTCCATCGCCGACGCGCCGTCGGGCTGGTCGAAGGCGATCTGGAAGCCGTGTTTCAGGAATTGCGGGTAGCGCCCATAGCCGCCGTTCAGCGAGAGGCCGATCAGCGAGCTGAAATCCGTGGTCCCGGCGTTGGGATACCCGGCGAGCGTATTGAAGAACTCCAGCGAGGCCGGAGACTCCAAGAGCTTGTTGAGGGAATTGGAGTACATGCCGGTGGTGCTGAACAGATTGGCGTTCGTGGTTACCAACGAAAACGTGGGCAACGACGTCAAGGCGCTTTCCACCTGAGCGGGCGTGTAGCCGGGGACCGACGACATAGCGTAATCGGCCGCCGTCGACTCGCCGTTGATGGTGCCGTTCCAGGTCGTGGGGAAGCCCGGCGGGGCGGCCGGCTGATTGATCACGGCGGCGGGGAAGATGTAGGTCTCGCATTGGATCGCGCCCACGTTGCCGCCGGCGATAATCACCGCCTGCAGGTCGGTCGTCGTGCTGATCAGGACCGGCCCGCTGTACAACCGGCCCTCGGTGGCGGTGATGGCCGTTCCGTTGGCGTTCGCCGAGGGCGTCGAGGGCAAGGTGTACGTGAAGGTGTTGGTCCCGGTCACGGTAATCGCGAAAGTGCCGTCATAAACCGCGGGGGTCGCGTTGCTGATTTGGACGTTGTTGCCGCTCTGGAAATCGACGGGACCCTGCGTGGTCGCCGTGGCCGTCGTGCCACTGTACGTGATGCTGGCGAGCGCCTGAACGGCGGGCGCCGAGTTGTCGGTCGTGTAGTAGATCGAGCCCGGGACGTTCGACGTCAGCGCCACGTCGAAGGAAGCGTAAAAGAACCCGTGCGTCGTGCTGAAGGTGATGTCGGGGGCCGCGTCGCCCAGCGTGTTGGCGGCGCCCGGCGTGGGCGTGGCGAAAACGTGCTGGCCCCCCAGGACGCTCGTCACCTGGGCCAACTCCGGCACGACCAGCATGTCGCCGTCCGTGGGCGAGGACATGAGCACCTGGATGGCCAGGACGTTGCCGGCGGCCGCCAGGTGGCCGGTCGTGGCCGAATTGAGGAAACTCGAAAGGTCAATGTCCTCGTAGGTCGTGGCCTGGACGTCGCTGGTCTGCTCCTCGTTGGCCGGCGAGTTCCACGTCGGCGAGGCGGGAGCGTTCGCGCTGGCGACCTTCACGCCGTTGAGATAGGCCACGTAGCCGTCGTCGTATTGCATTTTCAGCATCAGGGTCGACAGCGCGGCGTAGTTCGCAGCATTGAAGTCGATCCGTGTGTACAGCGAGGTGCCGCCGGCCGCGGCAATGGCCGCCTCGACCGCCGGCTTGACGTTCGTCGCCACCGCAGCCGAGAACTCGCCGCTACTGCTTGTTCCGGAAAACGGCGGACTTGTAACCACCAGGGGGGTTGTGGTGGTGCTGGTGCCGCCGCTGGCGGTGGTGGCCGTGGTATTGCCCACGAGAATGGAGTTCGCGTCGAAGGAGGTCGCGCCCGCGGAACTGCTCTCCTTGGCGGCGTAGAACTCCATGCTGTCGCCGCCCCCGCCCTGGAAATAGACGAGGCTGAGAGGATAGCTGCCCGCGGCCAGGTACGTGGTGCCCAGGGTGTCGGATGCCCCCCGCCCGCCGTCGTATTCCAGCGTGGTGCCGCCGCACGTGGTGTAGCCCGCACCGTTGGAAAAGTTGGCGCCGCTGAGCGACAGCATGAACCCGTCGTCGGAGTTCACGCCGAACGTGTAGTATCCGGCCTGAGCCGCCGAGACCTGCAGCGTGCCCGTGGCCTGCAAGACAATGTTGCTCAGCCCCTCGCCGATAGTCATGCCTGGAAAGGCATTGTCTGCAATGTTATCAGGTGCCGCGGCCGTGGCATAGAAATGCCCGCCCCCGCCGGTGTCCATGAAGTTCAACACGCTCTCGGTCTGGTTGGTTGTCGAGATCTGATCGGCGGTCGTGTCGATGACCGTTTCCGCGTTTTCCACGCTGCCCAGCCCGATGTTGCCCCGATATAAGGTCGTGGCGAAGCCGTTCACCGTGTTGGCGAAGCCCAGGCCGGTGGGGCCCGAAGCCCACGACGCATCGTCGAAACTGGGCTGCGTCCACGTGGTGCCCAAGGCGTTGCTGGTGGGAGC
>JBEKVL010000931.1:0-2689 GCA_049514055.1 Tepidisphaeraceae bacterium
GGCACGCCTGTCTTTCCGGGCAAGTCGTCAACTGTTGGAATCACGGCAGTCGTCATGCTGAGCGTACTCGCGAAGCATCTGGATTCGGACTCCGAGGCCAGATCCCTCGCGAGTACGCTCGGGATGACGGTTTGTGGTGTGAATGATGTGTCCACAACAACGGCCGCACCCGGACAAACTGCCGCAGGCATTCGCCCTGATGTCGGCAGCCGATGAATGCAAGGATGTTTGGCGATACGATCCATATCAATACGGGAACGCAAATTGGTCTACACCATGGCAATTGAGACTGCAGTTCCCGGTTCGCACACCGGTGCTGTTGAACTCGCGCTTGCCGTTGCTGGACTTCTGGACATACGAACGTCGAAGTTGATAAGAAAGCTGTTGTGCCGCGTTGATCCCTGGGTGGACGAGACGCCGTGGGCATCGTGACAGGCGGAACACGGCGTCTTGCGGTCGGCAACGTGTATCTTATGGAGCTTGAACGACTGGTCCGCGAGAATGCTCGAGCGGTCGTGGCAGCGATAACACAAGGCATAGGATTGCGAACTGTCGGCGGTGTAGGCCGCCGTGTCATAACGCTCGATCAGCAACCCGGGATTCTCGGATCCGTGCGGGCCGCTGGCGCCGGAACCGCCAGCCTTCCTGCCACCGTCGGACAAGTGGTAGTCGGTGTAATAGATCGTCGAGGCGGTCGTCAGCCCCGGCTTGAGGCTGGTCACGGCCATGTCCACGCCCTGGCCCTCGACGGGATGGAACGACACGGCTGAAGTTAAGAACTTCAACCGCAGGTTTGGCTGGTTGATTGCGCGGGCGATACGCGGCACAAGCTCCTGTTTGTCACCATGACAACGAAAGCAGACTTCGTATTCATACCTGGCGGGATTGACCGGTGTGCCCTGGGCGCTGACGCCCGCGACGTGCCCGAAATTGTCGCGAATTCCGGGCGCGTTGGCCATCGCGGTCTGCATGGTGTGCGGTTCATGGCAGTCGGAACAGGCGGAGTCTCCGGGGGCGTGCCTGGCCAGCTCGATGGGCGGGCTGGTATCGTGATTCGCGAATTTGCGGATGTCCTCGCCCACGTTCGGACCCTGCGGCCTGGCCGGGCCGCCGCTGTAACAGGGAACACACGTATCCGTGATGGTTGCCTGCTTCAGCAGCTTGATGCCCGAAGGCGATGTATGATTCTGATGACATCACAGACAATTGGTGTGGCTGGCGACTGCCGTAGGGCCGATTTGATGGCAGGTGTTGCACAGGCCGGAGTCGGCGTTGGCGACGGTCAGGAACTTGCCGTTGGCGTTGTCGTGAGGGTCGTGACAGCTCGTGCATTGCATTTCGCCGTTCGTATCGAGCAGGACTTCGCCGGTGAGCAAACGCGGATGCTTCAGCCAGGTGTTCTGTGCCGCCAACCCCGCGTCGTACCGGAAGGAAATCGGGTGATCGCTGGAAAGATCCGTGCCCAAGGATCGCTTCCCGTGGGAAATCGTGATCATGCGCTCGGCCGTTTGGATGGACTGATTGCGGGCGACACTGTTCCCCGGTGCGATGGTTCCGTCGTGGCAGCAAAGGCAGAGTTTGGAAACGCCGGTGGGCTGCCCGGGATACGCTTCGACTGGCCGCCCAGTGCCGCCGGTGTCCCCACTGGTGGAATCACGGGCGCCTGATTCCGCCGTTTGCAGCGTAACACGCATTGGCCCTGGCGGCCGCGTCGTCGCCGGCGGCGTCCGCGCGGCGGTTGCAGCCGTATCCCACAGTGGCGTCACGCCGCCCACAACATACGGGACATGGCACACGATACAGAGCTTCTGCGCGCTGGACACCTTCTGGTCCGGCCGGGTTGCTGCGAGGTTGTGCGGGCCTTGGCTGACGTCGAGAGGCGCCGCCATCGCCACCGTGGCCAGCAAGGCAATCATCATTGAGAAGACAGTCTTGGTCATGGCTGTTTCTCCGGAATGTAATCAAACACCGACACACGCCGGATATAGCTGTCGGCAACCCAGATTCGATTACGAGAATCGATGCAAATACCGGCCGGCAGCCAGAACTGCCCCGGCCCGCGCCCTTGGCCGCCGAAGAACAGGAGCAGATGATTCTCTCTGTCGAAGACCTGCACCAACTCCTGGCGATTGTCGACAACGTGCAGGTGATCGTCGCTGTCCAGAGCGATGCCCTTGGGCTGCGACAGGTAGCCGGGAGCATCGCCCGGCCGGCCGACGCTGCGGATGGCCTTGAATGACGCATCGAACACCTGGACCCGGGATTTGAGCGAATCGGACACATAGATGTTGCCCGTGGAGTCGATCGCGATATTGGTGGGGCAATTGAACTGGCCCAGCGCCTCGCCGCGGGTGCCGATCGTGCAGAGAAGCGAACCTTCGGGCGAGAGAACGAGTACCTGATGCGCGGCGACGTCGGCGATGAAGATCCGGCGAGAAACGCGGTCGATCGCGATTCCGGCAGGCTTATTGACAATCCCGGCCTCCATCTCGCCCGCATATTTTCCGGAGGCGTCAAAAACGAAGAGACAACCCCCCGTGGAGTCCGAGACAATCAACCTCCCGGCCGGATCCCACGCCACGCCGACGGGCTGGGTAAACGGAATCCTACCCGTTGGCTCCCACTGCTCGTAGCGGCGCGTTCTAAGATCGAATACATGCACCATCTGAGCGCCGGTGTTGGCGACGAA
>JBEKVL010000932.1:0-2688 GCA_049514055.1 Tepidisphaeraceae bacterium
CGATGGCGAGCAGAAGTTGGAGGCAGCGCTCCAGGACGCCATCCGGACGATCGTCGCCTCCACCTTCACCTTCGCCACGCCGGTCATCCCCACAAACCGCACCCTCGGCAGCACCAACGGTTACATTGCCGCGGTCCAGTCCAACCCGTCCCGACCGTTCTGGCGGGGGTTCCTCAAGGCCTACACCCTCGACTCGACCGGAAACATCCCCGTGGACCCCAACACTGGCTTCGCCCTCAACGCGCCAGTCTGGGAGGCTGGGGCGATACTCGCAAACACGCCGGCCGCCAACCGGACAATCTACACAGTGACCTCGGCCTATAGCGGGGGAACCAGCCCGCCAAGCATGCAGTCTTTTGCCACGACCAACACCAACCTCACCACGACGCTTTTGGGGGTGAGCACCAGCACGGCCGTCAGCAACGCCATCCAGTTCATCCGAGGCATCGATGTCACGGACGAGAATGGAAACGGCAACACCACAGAGGAGCGCGAGTGGAAGCTGGGGGACATCTTCCACTCCACTCCGGTCGTGGTGGCGCCCCCGTCCAAGGCCTCCTCGGACTCGACCTATGTCGCCTTCCGCGTCGCTCAAGCGTCCCGGCCGACGCTGGTGATCGTTGGAGCCAACGACGGGATGCTCCATGCCTTCAAGGAAACCAACGGCGCAGTTCCCGCCCAAGACGGCACGGAGCTGTGGGCCTTCATCCCCCCGGACCAGCTCCCAGACCTCAACGGATTGTTGGCCACCACCGGCAGCCACCTCTATTACCAGGACGGCAGCCCCGTGGCCGCCGACGTGAAGATCTCCGGTGCATGGAAGACCATCGTGGTCTTCGGCGAGCGGCGCGGTGGCCCCTATTACCATGCCCTCGATGTCACCGACACGACTGCACCCAAGTATCTCTGGAGCTTCACCGACTCCAAGATCAGCGAGACGTGGTCCACGCCGGTCATCGGCAAGGTCAAGGTGAGCGACGGCTCGGGCGGCACCATCGATAAATACGTAGCCTTCTTCGGCGGCGGCTATGATACCGCAAACAATAATGCGCACGGAAAGGCCGTCTTCGCCGTCGACGTAGCCACGGGAAGCATCCTCTGGCAGTACTATTACAGCACCGGGGCCACCGACGATCGAAAGTATATGAACTTCAGCATCGCCGCCGACCCACTGAGCTTGGACCTGAACAGCGACGGCTACGTGGATCGACTCTACATCGGGGATGTGGGAGGCCAGCTCTGGAAGTTCGACCTCTCGGCTACCGCCACGCTGTCCGGCGGAACCAGCGGAACGGTCACCAACTGGACAGGCAAACGCTTCTTCGCGGCAACGCCCAGCCAGGCCAATCCCCCGGCGACCGGCGAGTACTATCCAGCCCAGGCGATCTATGGGGCGGCCAATGCCGCCTATGACACCAGTAGCAACCTCTGGATCTACTTCGGCACCGGTGACCGAAATCACCCGAATAACAGCTCTACCAACCGGTTCTACGGCATCAAAGACAACACCGACATGACGAACGCCAGCTACCTGGCCGAGTCCAACCTGACCGATATCACGACCACCAATGCGACCATCACCCAGGGCTGGTTCATCCAGATGGCCACCTATGAGAAGATCCTGGCGGCCCCCACCATCTTCAACAGCATCGTCTACTTCACCAGCTTCACGTATACTTCGACGACCACCTGCGGGTCCGGGGGCGGAGCGGCCAAGATGTATGCTGTCCAGATGGCAACCGGGTACGCCGCCATCAACTGGTCGACCGGTGCGACCTACACTGCCAGCAACAGTAGCGCCTCCAATACCCGCTCGACGACCATCGGCAGCGGTATCCCCTCCGAGCCGGTCATCGTCATCACCGACTCGGGCACTTCGATATCAGCCTCGGTCATCGCGGCTACGACCAATCAGCAGATCTCCAGCAACGCGGCGCCGCCGCCCACCACTAGGAAGAAGGTCCTGTACTGGAAGGAGAATTTCCAATAATGCGGTATGCTGGGGTGCTCATCATCGCCAGTCTCTTCCTCCTCGGGGGAAGCCTGGCCGGCGCCGCGACGAACGAGGCCGCCAAGCGGAACGACCGGGGCGCGGAGATGCTCAAGCAGGGGAAGCTGGACGAGGCGCTCACGCAATTCCAGCAAGCCGTCACGCTGGACCCCGGCTTTCTCGTCGCCCAGCAGAATCTGGCGTATGCCTATGATCAGCTCGGCCGTGCGGACGAGGCGATCATCGCCTACAAGCGGGCGATTGAGCTGGACCCGCGGAATGCGTTCGTCTTCAACAACCTGGGTGTGCTCTACACGAAGAAGGGGCAGAACGACGAGGCGATTCGGGTTCTTGAACAAGGCCTGAAGATCGATCCGACCAACGTGACACTCCAGAAGAATCTGGAGAACGCCAAGAAAAACCGGGACATCCTGCAGGAGCGCGAAACCCGGATCGCAGACGCAAAGAAGCAGGCCGCCGCCCGCCCCAAGGACCCCCAGGCGGCGTTCGCCGCGGCTCGGATCTGCGCCTTCTACGGCCAGAACGACCAGGCCTTGGAGTGGCTTGGCAAAGCGCTCGAATTGGGATACTACGACCCCGAAGGGGCGAAGGCGGATGTGGCTTTTGCAGAGCTAAAGAAGGATCCGCGGTTCCTGCGGATCTTCGAGAAGCCGTGATCCCCTCTCGCACCGATTAGG
>JBEKVL010000933.1:0-2679 GCA_049514055.1 Tepidisphaeraceae bacterium
CCGCGTTGTTGCCCGCGACGCTCAGCGTCACCTTGATCACTCCCTTGTAGCCTGGGTCTATGCTGATCACCGCGGTGTGACCGACAAAGGTCCCGGTGGCGTTTCCCGAAACGATTTGCCCGCTGAAGACGACCGGGTCATTCTCGAAGTCCGTCGCATAGCAGGGGATCTTCACGTCCTGGCCGGCCCTTGCCATCAAGTGGTCCGGCAGATTATTCATGAACGGCTTTTCGTTATACGGATCGGCCACGCCGGCCACCTTGAAAGTGCGGAATGCCGTGTTTGTGCCGTCCGACACGTTTACGGTCACATTTCCGCTGACTCCGGCCGGACAGGTGATTGTCGCCACGGCGTCGGTCGTGTCCTGGATCATCATCGCCTTGGTGATCGTGATCGTGGTTGTCGGCTTGTCACTCGAATCGCGCGGGGCCTGGGTGAGGCTGTTCAGGACACTGAAGCCGCGCACCATCTGCCCGAAGATCGTGTGCTTGAAATCGAGGCCCCGCGTGGGGCTCTGCGTGATGAAGAACTGCGATCCGTTCGTGTCCGCCCCCGAATTCGCCATCGCGAGCTGCCCCGTGCCCGTGAACATCGCGCCCAGGTTGAACTCATCCTCGAAGGTGAAACCCGGCCCGCCGGAACCGGTGCCCTGCGGATCGCCGCCCTGAACGATGAACTCCGGATTGGCCGCGGTGCCCAGATTCGCGATACGGTGGAATGTCAGTCCGTTGTAGAATCCGGAGTTGACAAACCCCACGATCGTCTTGACCGTGTTCGGAGCGAGGTCCGGGAGCAACTCGAAAGTCATCGTTCCATAGTTCGCCACATCCAGTTCCAGCCAGGTGGTGTTGTGGTGCAGGTTGATTTTGATGTTCGAGTTGGAACTGGTGATGTTGTAGGTCAGCGCCTGGTTGTCCGCATCCGACGCCGTCAGCGGGATGATCAGCGGTTTGCCGCCTGGTGCGTTGGTGATGTCCGCGATCGCATCCAGCACCGGCGCCGCCAGCAGCCGCCGGACTTCCAGGCTCTCGATTCCTGCACGACCACCCCGCTGAGTTGAACGCTTCATCCTGAATGCTCCACAACAAAGTCCGTGTAACACTCCTCGGCGACCCAAGAGACGCCGCCGCAAATCGGAGGATTACAACGAGGATTCTCTCCGAAAGACTTCCGCGAGTCCAACGGCCCCGCCGATCCGGGCATCAGCAGCCCCGATTCAGCATGTCAAGTTCCAATTCTCAAATCTGCAGACGGGAATCTGAGACTTCGAGTTTCAGAGCTCAAATCGGACTTCCGACTGGCCTGCACATCGTTCGCGACTCGCCCCGCGATTGTCCCTCCCACCCGTGGCGTAATCATCCCCGCCCATTTAGAATGCCTCCATGATCGTCGACTGCCACACGCACGTCTGGCAATCCCCGGACCAGCTTGGCCCGCTCGCCCTCGGCGAGCCGCCTCGCCCGTCCAAGCCGCGCGCCTGGCCGGCGTCGGCCGCCACGCTCCGCTCCACCTCGACACTGCCCACGCCGCCGGGCGATGCCGATTACCATTGGTCCCAAGTCGCCGCCGTCGACAAGACGTTCGTCCTGGCCTTCAAGGCACGCTGCTGCAACGCCCACATTCCCAACAGCTATGTCGCCGCCTACGTCAATCGTTACCCGGAGAAACTCATCGGCTTCGCCTCTGTCGATCCCACGGAAGATTCCGCCCGAGACGAACTCCTCGCCGCTAATGGCGAATTCCGCCTCCGCGGCCTGGTCCTGTGCCCGCCCAGCCAGGATTTCCATCCGGCCGACAGCCGCGCCCTGCGCATTTACGAACTGGCCGAGAAGCTGGGCATGCCCGTCATGTTCCACCCCGGCTCGCCCTTCAGCCCCGGCACAAGACTCGAATTCGCCCGCCCCTTCCTCCTCGACGAAGTTGCCCGCTCGTTCCCCTCGCTGCGGATCATCGTCGCCCAGATCGGCCGCCCATGGGTGGACGAAACGCTCTGTCTTCTCGACAAGCACTCCGGCGTCTACGCCGACATTACCGGCCTACTGCGCCGCCCATGGCATGCCTACACCACGCTGCTCTCCGCGTTTCAGGCCGGCGTTATCGACAAGCTTCTTTTCGGTTCCGACTTCCCCTATGCTGCTGCCGCCGAATGCATCGAAGCGCTCTACTCGCTCAACCAGATGCTCCAGGGCACGAACCTGCCCATGGTCCCCCGCGAATCCCTCCGCGGCATCGTCGAACGCGACACCCTGGTCGCCCTCGGTTTGTCTTGAACCGTTGAACACTTGCAGCTTGAACACTTTGGAGCCCTTTGCTTTTCCCCCTTCCCCTCTTATCCTTCCACCAATGCGGATTCACACGTTCTGCCTGCTGACCGTGCTGCTTGCTTTTGGCGCCTGTGGCTGTGCTTCGGGCCGGGGCGGCGAAGTTCGTCTCGCATCCGCCGGCGGCGCCCGCGCCTTTTCACAGAAGTTCAACTACGCCTTCTTCGCTGCCGGCGAAGGCGGCGACTTCGACATCGTCATGGTCGACAACGCCTCCGCCTGGCAGTTCAAGAAACCACCGCGCAAGGGCGCCATCAAGCCCCAGGAACTGACCCCCGTTCGCCAGGCCCTGGAGATTCGCTCCAACTGGAAACCCCGCATCGGCACCAGCCGGAGTCCCGCCTCCACGAATGCCTCC
>JBEKVL010000934.1:0-3158 GCA_049514055.1 Tepidisphaeraceae bacterium
GAGACGCTCACCGAAACCCTTCAGCAGGTGTTGAACACGGAACCGCTGCCGCCTCGCTTATTGAACCCGGGCATCCCGCGCGACCTGGAGACCATTTGCCTCAAGTGCCTCGAGAAGGAGGCCCCGCGCCGATATGCGACCGCCCAGGACCTGGCGGCGGACCTGGGCCGGTTCCTGGAAGACAAACCGATTCAGGCACGCCCTGTCGGCGCCTCTGGCAAAGCCTGGAAATGGTGCCGGCGGCGGCCGGCCCTGGCGGGCATGGGCGCGGCCTTGGCGCTGACCATCGTGCTGGGACTGGCGGGTGTTCTCTGGGAATGGCACCAGGCCGGCCAAAGCGCCCAAGCCGAACTGCGGCAGCGCCAACGAGCCGAAGCCAGCGCCTACGCCGCCGACATGCACCTGGCGCAACTTGCCGTGGCCGGCAATGACCGCTCGTCCGCCCTGAGGTTGCTAAACAGGTATCGGCCCGCGCCTGCGGGACCCTCAACCCTCGACCCTCAACCCTCTTCCGACCTCCGCGGCTGCCACCGATATACGAACGGTATTCGCGCCATCGCAGTGTCGCCGGACCGGAAGCGGATGGCAGTGGCGAGTTCGGGCGATGTCGCTCTGTGGAATTTGGCCCAGCGGCAACAAGTGGCCGTGTTTCGCGCCGGAATGGCGCAAATCCTGGCTCTCTCCCTGGCGGACGAGCTGCTGGCCATCGCGGTCCGGGATGCCGCCGGACAACCCTGGATTGAACTCCGAGAACTGAGCGCAGGCAGGGTCATCGAGCGGCTCAGACAGGAAACCGAGCCCGGTTCTCTAGCCCTCTCTCCAGACGGCAGCCTGCTGGCCGCCTCCGAAAAAGGCGGCAGCATCCGGGTGGTCGACTGGAAGTCGGGCCAGATTCTCACCAACCTAAGCCTGCCGCCAACCCGGAGCGAAGGCGCCCCGATCGTCACTTTCTCACCCGACGGGAGCCGGCTGGCCATCGCAGAAGGCTGGAGCGGCCATGCTCGGCTGCTCGATGTACAGAACAAAACCCTCCTGGACCTTCCAACGCCATCCGGCGCTACGGTCACGGCCTTGGCCTTCGGCCCGGCCTTGGGCCCCGCCGCGGACTTACTCGCTGGGGGCCATTCCTACTATGCCAATAGCAACCACACCATCAGCCTGTGGGATGCCCGCTCCGGGAAACTTCACGCGCAGTTGGCCAACTGCGCCCAAGACGTGAGCGCGCTCTTTTTCACCTCGGATGGCCGGCAGTTGGTCGCCGCGAACAGCGACGGGAGCCTCCGGACCTGGAGCATGGTTGACCACACGGAACTCCGCTGCCTGGTGGGTCCTCGGGCGCGGCCGGGCGCAGTGGCCCTCCTGCCGGATGACCGGACCCTGGTGGTTGCAGGCGGCCAATCGCTCCGTCTCTGGGACCTCGCTGCCGGCAGCCCGACTCCCGCCCACACGAATTTGCTCACAGGGTTCCCGGTTGAAGCGCTCCGGGACCTCCAGCCCCGGGATTTCGCAGGTGAGACGCTTCACCCCATAGCAGCGCGCCGGCTGGCCTTCGCATTCACGCCGGACTCGAGCGGTTTCATCACCACCGACCCCGCCGGTTCGCTCGCCCTCTGGAACACGTGGCCGGTCCAACTCAAGGAAAAACTGACAGTCTTGGGCAGCAACCACTGGGGCCTGGCGCTCTCACCCGATGGCCGTTGGCTTGCGGCGGGCCATGCTCCGCCAGGCAAACTCACCATTTGGGACTGGCCGGCCCGCCGTGCGATCACCAACCTCGATGTTCCGTTTGATTTTTTCGGCACACTCCGTTTTTCCCGCAGCGGCAGCTTCCTGGTGTCCTGGGTGTTTGACAATCAGGCCAGGATCAGCACACGGCTCTGGCGCTTAGGGGACTGGACCGAGGTGCCGCTGAGCCGCCGCCAATTGCCCGGTGCCTGGTCGGTGGACCTTTCGTTCGACGACCGCCTCCTTGCCGCCGCGTACAACAATGGGGTAAAGCTGTTCCGTTTCCCCTCGGGGGAGCAGGACGCCGAATTTGGCCACCCTGGACGGATCTTTGCCCTCTTCTCACGAGACGATCGTAGCTTGATCTCGGCGGGCTGGAACGACTCCGTCAAACTCTGGGACGTGGCGACCCGGCGGTGGCTGGCGGATTTAGAGGGCCGTTTTGACGGGCTCTGGGCTGCCGCCCTTTCGCCGGATGGCAGGCGGCTGGCCACGGGCGGCAACGGCCCAACCGAGAGCGTGAAACTGTGGGACCTGGTGGCGCATCGGGAGTTGCTTTCCTTGTCGGCTGACGGGCTGTTCTTCCTGCACGTTGCCTTTTCTCCGGACGGAAACACTCTGGCCGCCACCGCGATGAGTGGTACCACCCATCTCTGGCACGCGCCCTCGTGGGAAGAAATCGAGGCGGCGGAGAGCAAACAGGAGGTCCAATGAATTCTTACACAAGAAAACGGAGGGAACGAAGCCAACCAGGCGAGGCCCCATTCCCTTCGTTGTCTTCGTTGCCTTCTGTGAATCCCAATCCATCGGCCTTCACGCTAATCGAGTTGTTGGTCGTCATCGCCATCATTGCCATCCTGGCCGCGCTGCTCCTGCCCGCTTTGGGCAGGGCCAAAGGCGCGGCTCGCTCGACACAGTGCGCCGGCAACCTCAAACAACTGCAGCTTGCCTGGCAGATGTATGCCGACGACCATAACGGCGGGCTGGTCCCGAACTGGGCCATCGGAACAGGTTGGCCCGGAGCGTACGGCACCACGAACTCCTGGGTGTGCGGCTCCGCTGCTACCAACGCGGCCGCCAACGGGATCGACACGGGGGCACTCCGGCCTTACAGCCGGAACGCGGGCCTCTACCGTTGCCCGTCCGACCAGTCGCTCTGGCCTTACGGCGCCCAGCGCGCCCCCCGGCCTTTCAATGTTGCCTTGAGCTGCGGGATGAACGGCGGCTGGAACGGCGCCAATGGCCACGCGATGGACCCCAGAGTCTTCGAGCGGCTGGCAGAAATCCAGCGGCCCGCCTGCAAGTTTACCTTCATGGATGAGGACGCCCCGAGCATGACCTGCGCGGAGTTCTTCTTCGACCCGGACTACCAGCCCTTTTGGTATATGATTCCCGGTTGCCTGGACCGGGGCTGCGGGGCAAGTGTCGCCTTT
>JBEKVL010000935.1:0-2674 GCA_049514055.1 Tepidisphaeraceae bacterium
CGATGCGCTTCAGGCCGGCCAGCTCGATGAGCGGCTCGCGGTCCTTGCTGTAGGCCAGGAGATTCATGGTCAGGTTGTAGATTTTCTCGAGATTGCGCTCGACGATGCCCCAGCCCTTGCCGACCTGAACGAGATTGGAGCCGCGGATGCCCATCTCCACGACGTCGGCGCCGCCGCGCAGCGCCTGGAGGATGTTCTTGATCGAGTGCGACAGGGCGGCCGTGGTTTCGCCGATGGCGGCCATGCGCTCGGCCTGCAGGCCCTGCTGGTAGAGCCGGGCGTTCTGCACGGCCAGGCCCGCCTGCATGCCGATGGCCGTCAGCAGGCGAAGCTGGTCGGGTGAATACGTGTAGTTCTTGACGGAGCTGTCGATGTAGATCACGCCGAGGATTTCGTCGCCCTGTTTGCCGTCGAGCCGGCGGGCTTTGATGGGCACGCACAATGCGGAGCGAATCCCCAGGCTGTGGATGCTCTTGCCGCTGCTGAAGCGGCGGTCGAGCATGGCGTTGCTCGAGAGCACGCCCTGGCCATTCTGCACGACGTGGTTGACGATGGTGCGCGAGGCGAGGAATTTCGGTTCGCCCACGGGGAGTTTTTCATCGCTGCGGGTTCCTTCATCGCGAATCCGCACGACCTTGGGCTGCATTTCCCCGTTCTGCTCGCCGACGAAGAGGATGAGACCGCGGTCGGCCTTGACATGTTCGAGGACCAGGTCCATGACGACTTCAAGCACCTGGTCGACCTTGAAGTTGGTGCCCAGGGCCGCCTGAAGCTGGTAGAGCATCTTGAGGTTGGACACGGCTGCTGCAGACGGCTCGGGAACCGCCAGCACCATCGACTCATCACTCGATGGGATGGCCGCGACGATGGAGCTGTCCATGCCGGATTCCTCGCCGGCAAGGTTGACGTTGCCGCCGCTGGAGCGGGTGACGCCGGGCTGGGCGCCGAAGACCATGAGGGTGCGGCCGACGCGGATCTGGTCGCCGAGTTTAAGCGGATGCTGGCCGCCGATGCGGATGGCGTTGATGTACGTGCCGTTGGAACTGCCGAGGTCGTGAAGGCTCCACTCGCCTTCTCCCTCGGGATGCAACTCGCAGTGGCGGCGGCTGACGGTGTTGTCGGTCAGCGGCAACTGGCGGCTCTCCCGTCCAATAAGGAGAGGGGCCTCCGGCAACTCGTAGCGCCGACCCTTGTCCGGACCCTGTAGAACCAGCAGCGTAAGCACGCGGAGAGATTACAGGATTACGGGGCGAGATGGTAGGGGGCGGCGACACGCGTGTCGCGACATGAGATGCGTCATCGGGCCGTCCAGCAAAGAACGCGGAGACCTTGTGGTCTCCGCGTTCCGAGGTGATCGAGATGAATGCCGGTGTTACCGGTCGAACTGGGCGTCGAAGTCGATCGCCGAGCGCTCGAAGTCCCACTTGCGGACCAGGCCGCAGGCTTCCCTGGCGCCGTGCTCCCGGTTCATGCGGGAGTCTTCCCACTCGACCGACAGCGGCCCGTTGTAGCCGACGTCGTTGAGGGCGACGATGATGCGCTCGAAGTCGACGTCGCCGTGGCCCGGCGAGCGGAAGTCCCAGCAGCGGCGGGGATCGGCGAAGCTGACGTGGCCGCCGAAGACGCCGACCGTGCCGTCACCCTTGCCCCACCAGGCGTCCTTGACGTGCATGTGGAAGATGCGGCAGCCGAAGGTGTAGATGAACTTGACGTAGTCGACGCTCTGGTAGCCGAAGTGTGATGGGTCGTAGTTAAAACCGAATCGCTTGTGGTTCTTGACGGCCTCCAGAGCCCGTTGTGCGGAGGCGATGTCGAAGGCGATTTCGGTCGGGTGGACTTCGAGGCCGAAGTTCACATCCAGCTTCTCAAACTCGTCGAGGATGGGCAGGAACCGCTTGGCGAAGTCATCGAAGCCTCTCTGCCAGTATTTCTGGTCTGTCGGAGGGAAGGCGTAGATCGAGTGCCAGACGGAGGAGCCGGTGAAGCCGTTGACGACCGCGCCGAACTTGCCGAGCGACCTGGCGTCCTTGGGCCTGGCGTCGATGAATTTCCGGCAGGCTTTGGCCGTCTCGATCAGGCGCCTGGCGGCGCGCTTGCGGACGCCCTCGGGGTCGCCGTCGCCCCAGACCTCGGGGGGCAGGATTGACTTGTGTCGCTCGTCGATCAGGTCGCAGACAGCCTGCCCGACGAGGTGGGCCGACATGGCGAAAGCGGTGAGGCCGTTCCCGATGAGGACATCCCATTTCTTCTTGCAATAGTCCTTGTCCTTGAGGGCCTTGTCGACTTCGAAGTGATCGCCCCAGCAGGCGAGTTCCACCCCATCGTAGCCGAAGCTCTTGGCCTTTTGACAGATGGTTTCGAAGGGCAGATCCGCCCACTGACCGGTGAAGAGAGTTACTGGACGAGCCATGGTTGGCAGCTCCTTTTGGGAAAGATTTGTCACACGAACAAGCAAGCGCCCTGCTTATTGAGGAGTAATCTCACCTGTTTTTGCGGGGGTTGTCAATATGCCGGAGTGGATCGCGGCCGCGGGCCGCGGGGGTGTGCCCAAGTTTCCGGGAATGTCCTCCTGGCCACAAACCGTCATCCTGAGCGTACTCGCGAAGGATCTGGCTATGAGGTCCAAGGCCAGATGCTTCGCGAGTACGCTCAGCATGACAACTGTTGCGGTGCA
>JBEKVL010000936.1:0-2674 GCA_049514055.1 Tepidisphaeraceae bacterium
AGAGAAGGAACTCCAGCGGCGTATCCGCGATCACCGCATCGCACTCGATGCGCACCTGTTTCTTCTCGACGTCGACCTGGATATGAGGCAGTTTCCCGTCTGCCGGCCGCGTAACGGGCACATCCTGTGCCCGCACCGGACCCACGGCGGCGAGAAACACGGCAAGAAGGACGGCTCGCATATTGCCAGTTTATCGCGGCCCTTGATCCGCAGTGCAACTCCTGCACTCTCGTTCGGAGTTCACGCTTCAGCGTGTCTTTCGGCGGAACAGTCCGCAAGGCACGCTGAAGCGTGACCTCCAAACAGAATCCGAGCAGGCACGTTCACGGCTCCGGGTTGTCCAGTTGCTCGGCCGAGAAGCACTCCTGCGGCCGGTTGAAATAGACCGCGCCTTCGTACCATTGCGGGGCGGCCAGCCGGCAGCGCAGCACCGTACACGACACTTTTGCCATTTCGCCGCGCGGCTTGGGGATCAGCAGGACGCCGCCGTGGCTCAGCGGCAGCGGGTGTCTGGTCACAAAACCGATTGCCTGGCTCGACACTGAACGTGTGAACAGCAGTTTCGGCGGCGCCCCTTCACCATCGCTGAACAACCTCAGCATCGACCGGGCGCGATACCGGACGCGCGCGAAGCGGTGTCGATCGGTCATCGGCCGCGGACCAGCCTCCAGCGCGGAGATCACGAATTCCACGTCAGCGGGGAAAGGTTCGTCCACCGAAACAATCAGGTCGTCATAACCGAGCGTGTCGGCCAGGAGCATGGGCCCTCCGATACTGGCCACACTAGCGTGGCCGCGGCTGGGACTTACAATATGTACATCGGGTGAAGCAAGCGGCGAGAGAAGCCAATTGCCAAGATTCGTGGGCACGCCCTGCGATTCCCATCTTCCTGTCGCCCCTTGACACGCCCGCCCGCTCTGCTAACCTTCGCCCCCTTGCATTCTGGCGTCTTACAGGCTTCCCGGCTGACGTAACAGCGAGTGTCTCTTACGCACGTCCGGGTCAAAGCAGGAGTTACGACAATGAAGTCCGGCATCCATCCACGTTATCAGAACTGTACCGTCCACTGCGCCTGCGGAAACACCTTCCTCACCCGCAGCACCCTGCCCAAGATCAACGTCGACATCTGCTCCGCCTGCCACCCGTTCTTCACGGGCAAGCAGAAATTCCTGGACACCGCCGGCCGCGTCGAGCGTTTCTCCAAGAAATTCGGCGGCTCCTACAGCTTCCAGAAAGCCGGCCCCGCTTCCGCCGCGGCAGCCAAGGCTGTCAAGGCGCCTGCCGCCGCTGCTCCGGCCGCTTCCGCCGCTCCCGCGGCCGCGGCTGCGCCGGCCGCCAAGTAAGCCATCGCGAGTATTCTTCGCGACGCCGTTGTGCCTCGGGTCCACTGCGGACCGACGCACGACGGCGTTGTGTTTGCGCCGGGCCATTTGCACGCCCATCGCCGACTGCATACCATCCGGCCATGCTGCGTCGGCTTACCCTGAGTGTTTCCCTGTTTGTGCTGCCGTTGGTCTTATCGGCTTGCGCGGCCCAGCGGCATATTGCCACGACCACCCGGCCCATGGCCGAAATGGCCGGATTATCGGCCACGGTCGCCGATCCGGACCTTCAGGCGCTCGTGTCCCCGCCGGCCGGCTGGAAAGCCGAGCCGCTTAAGGTCACCGACCGTTCCTGGCATCGCGTGTGGGTCAGTCCCAGCGGCGACACGGCCTATGGGGTCATCTTCATCAAGCTGCCGTTACCGGTGGGCAGCGAACTGGCCCTCATGGGGTTCATGATGGAGATGAAGAAGACCGAAGGCGAAGGCAAGATCCTGGATAAGCGCCGCGACGACTCGGGCACGCTGCGGTACATTGCCGAGAACCCGCAGCATACGGTCTTCGCCCGGCTGTTCACGGACGGCTGGCTCTGCTGGATCGCCTACGCCGGCACGCTCACGGGGAAACCCGTCAACGTCGGGGAACTTCTGCTCGCCGCGCGCGCCCGCGAGGTCACCATTATCGGGCTGCCGGAGTAGCCGAATGCAAAGTGCAAAATGAAAAATGCAAAATGAAGAGTGCGGGATGAGCGCTGCATGGACCTCGGGTTCAGCATTCCGATCTCCGCATTTTGCATTTTTCACTTTGCATTCTCTCCGCCTTCTCTCCCGACGTCCCCTCCGGATTATCACCTCCCCTCCCGAGTTGCCCCGTTCTCGTTTGAATTGGAAGTCTCCCATGTTCGCGGGTTTCGCCAGGCCCGCGGCCTGCGTCACGGTGCTCGCCAGCTCCGTACGCCGGAAGGGAGACAATCATGGAGCGGAAGAAATGCACGGTCGAGGCGCTCGAAGTGCGCGCCTTGCTCAGCGGTCAGCCTCTGTCCTTCGGGGTCGACTACAACGACGCGGGGCCCATCCTGCGCATCAACGGCTCGCCCGGCGACGATCAGATCGTCGTGTCCCGCGACAATTCGGGGTTCGCCGTCAGCAACGGCGACTCGTGGAGCCTCAAGATCAACCAGCCGTTCGCCGGCGTTCTCGTCCACGGCAACGGCGGCAACGACTCGATCATCATGGACAGTTCGATCAACGTCCCCGTCACCCTCTACGGCGATGCCGGCAACGATACGCTCATCGGCGGCGGCGGTGACGACGTACTCTACGGAGGCGCCGGCAACAACTACCTCGACGGCC
>JBEKVL010000937.1:0-2670 GCA_049514055.1 Tepidisphaeraceae bacterium
CCGGCGCCGTGCGTGGCCGCGGCCCCGTGGGAGAGTGCGACGAACTGGGAGCCGCTCGTATGAACCGCCCGCTTGGCAAGACAGGTTTGATGGTGAGTCCGATCGCGTTCGGCGCGTTCAAGATCGGCCGCAACCAGAAGACCAAGTACGCGCGGCCGTACGACCTGCCGTCGGACGCGGAGGCGGAGCGGCTGCTCAACGGGGTGCTCAATCTGGGCATCAATCTGATCGACACCGCGCCGGCCTACGGCATTTCGGAAGAGCGCGTCGGCCGGTTTCTGGGGTATCGCCGCAGGGAGTTCGTGCTCTCGACGAAGGTCGGTGAGACATTCGAGAACGGCGTCTCCACGTACGATTTTTCGGCGGATGCAGTGCAGGCATCGGTCGAGCGCAGCCTGCGGCGGCTGCGAACCGATGCGCTGGACATCGTGCTGATTCATTCCAACGGCGACGATTTCCACATACTCAACGAAACCGGCGCCGTCTCCGCGCTGGCCCGGCTCAGGTCCACCGGCCACATCCGCTGCATCGGCCTGTCCGGCAAGGTTCCAGCGGCCGCCATCGAGGCGATGCAATGGGCCGACGTGCTGATGGTGGAATACCACCCCGATGACACCTCGCACGAGCATGTGCTTGTCGAGGCGCGGGCTCGGGGCATCGGCATCCTCATCAAGAAGCCCCTGGCGTCGGGCAATCTGCCCCCGGCCCAGACGATCCCCTGGATCTTGCGACGGCCGGCGGTCGCCTCGCTGGTGATCGGCGGGCTGAGCCTGGAACATATGCGGGAGAACATGGGATACAGTCGGTAGTCGGTAGTCGATAGTAAATACCAAGCGATTGCTTTCGTCCGCCCACTATATACTACATTCGCTGTCTTCCCAGAATGGCATCGGCCAGGATGTTCTTGTTGGCGTATTCGATGCTTCCTCCGGCCGGGAGGCCGCGGGCCAGGCGCGTGACCTGAATCTGCGGGAGGCGCTGGAGGACGGTTTGGATGTGCAGGGCGGTGCCGTCGCCTTCCATGGTGGGGTTGGTGCCCATGATGACTTCCTTGACCGTGCCCGACTCCAGCCGCTGCACGAGGGCATCGATGGTGAGATCGCCCGGGCCGATTTCATCGAGCGGGGCCAGACGGCCCATGAGGACGTGATAGACGCCTTTGTACAGTCCGGCCGACTCCAGCGCCAGCAGGTCCTTGGGCTGCTCGACGACGCAGACGACCGAGTGGTCGCGGCCGGGGTCGGAGCAGATGTCGCAGGGGTCGTTCTCGGTCAGGTTGAAGCAGATGGAACAATGCCGGATGCGGGTCTTGACGTCGCGGATGGCATCCGCCAGTTTCATGGCCTCCTCCGGCGGCTGCTTGAGCAGATGAAAGGCGATGCGCTCGGCCGAGCGCATGCCGATGCCGGGAAGACCGGCGAGTTGTTCGATGAGGGTCTGAATGCTCTGGGTGTAGTTGGCCATAATGCCGCGGTATTGTACAAATTTTCCGGTTCGTCGCGAAAGTATGGACAATAAATGAAATTTCATGTAAATTACCTGCAAGGTGAAAGATGATCAATCTCACTGAAATTCGCTCGCTCTCCGACTTCCAGCGCAACGCCAAGGCCCATATCCGCCGGCTCAAGAAGACCGGCAAGCCGGAGGTGCTCACCGTCAACGGCGAGGCGGCCGTGGTCGTGCAGGACGCGGCGTCTTATCAGAAGTTGCTGGACGAGGTGGACCAACGTGAGGCTCTTGAAGGCATTCGCCGCGGGTTGGAGTCCATTGAGCGGGGCGAGGGCATCCCTTTGGATGACTTTGTCAAACAGATGACAAAGAAGTATGATATCGACCGCACTGCATGAAATACCGCGTCATCATTCAGCCCCTCCGCAGCCGCCGAAGCCGAGGAGATCCGGTTGTGGATCGCTCGCGAGGCGCCGCTGAATGCCGATCGCTGGTTCAATCGGCTGATCGAAAAGACGAAGGCGCTGGAGATATTCCCCAGAAGCCATCCCTTGGCACCTGAAAGCAAGAATGCGGGAACCGAAGTCTACCAACTCATCTGCGGAAACTACCGGATCCTTTATACGATCCGCAACGATGACGAAGTGCGTATCCTGCACGTGCGTCATGCCGCCAGACGTCCAATCATCAATCCCGAACTCTGAGTACCTCCAATTCGCGCCTGCTCGTCTTTCCGCCGTATTTGACACCCTCCTCCTCTGCCGATAATTTTCCCGCCGGTTGCTGCGGTCGAAGTTGGCGAGTTGAAACGTCGCCGGCCCTTGTTGTCGATATCTCACGGAGTCGCCCATGCCCACGTTCAAAGACGTTGTTCCGCCGGCCGTTGGCCAGACCATCACGATTTCCCAGGGCAAGCTGAATGTGCCGGACAATCCGATCATTCCCTTTATCGAAGGCGACGGCACCGGGCCGGATATCTGGCGGGCGGGCGTGCGCGTGTTCGACGCGGCCGTGGCCAGGGCCTATGGCGGCAAGCGGCGGATTTCGTGGTTTGAGGTCATGGCCGGCGAGAAGGCGTTCAAGAAGGTCAACAACTGGCTGCCGGATGACACTGTGGCGGCATTTCAGCACTATCTCGTGGGCATCAAGGGGCCGTTGACGACGCCGGTCGGCGGGGGCATTCGCTCGCTCAACGTGGCGCTGCGGCAGATGCTGGACCTC
>JBEKVL010000938.1:0-2668 GCA_049514055.1 Tepidisphaeraceae bacterium
AAGCGCAGGTGACATTGAATGGCAATCCTCAGTCCGCCTTCTTCGGTGACAACACCAACTGGCAGACCGCCACCATCACCTTCACCGCCACCCGGACCAACACGCCGCTGCAAATCACCGGGATCGAGCCGGGCATGTTGCTGGACAATTTCGTCATGGCCGTGGTGGATACGAACAATTACAACCTGTACTACCTGCCCGAACAATCGCTCGACACCGTGGCCGGCGAGAACGCGCTGGGCACGTGGCAGCTCGAAGTGCAGGACGACCGCGCGGGCGCCGGACTCACGAACACGCTGGTGAGCTGGCAGATGCACTTCATCTTCACCGAGCCGGTTGCTACCATCCCCACACTCACCACCAACCCCGTTACCGGCACCGTTTGCGCCAGCAACATCGTGTATTACCAGGTCAACGTGCCCACCAACGTGGATATCGTCACGAACACCCTGTTCAACATCAGCGGCGGCTCGTTGAACCTGCTATTCGACCAGACTACGCCGCCGACCGGCACGACTCCGCCGGATTATCTGCTCTTTGGCCCTGTCAATTCCGATACGTCCACGACTTTGACCCTCGCCAGCACGCCGACCAACATTGTGCCCGGCGGGTCTTATTATCTTGGCGTGCAAGGCACGGTCGCCGGCTGCTCCACTTACGGGATCGTGGTGGGCTTCCATTTCCGGCCCGCGCCGCTGGTCCTGCCGCAATTGCCCGAACTGATCGCCTATGTGGACCAGTTGTTTGACGTGACCAACAGCGCCACGGGCGGAGTGCCGCCGTACACCTACGCGCTGACCACCTCCGTGACCAACGCGCCGTTCCCGGTCATTGATCCCGCCACGGGCATCATCACCTGGACGCCAACGGCCAGCCAGGCGCCGGCCGTCTATACTTTCACCAACATCGTGACGGACAGCACATTGCCGACGGCGCTGACGGCGACCGATATTTTCAATGTGCTGGTGGTCTTCACCAACGTCCCGGCGTTCCCCGGCGCGGAAGGCGCGGGCGGCTTTGCCATCGGCGGACGCGGCGGCGATGTTTATCACGTCATCAACGTGAATGATGACGGTCCGGGCAGCCTGCGCTACGGCATCGAGACGACCAGCGGCAGCCGCACCATCCTCTTCGACGTTTCCGGCACCATCACCCTGTTTTCGGATCTCAAGATCAACCAACCCTATCTCACCGTCGCCGGCCAGACGGCCCCGGGCGACGGCATCTGCCTCCAGGGCCTGTTGACCTCGGTGGAGCACACCCACGACGTGCAGGCGCGCTTCCTCCGCTGCCGGCCGGGCGATTTCTATTGTCCGTTTTTCCAGGACGATTCGTTCCATTTTTATTATGCGTCGAATTCGATAGCCGACCACATTTCGGCGTCGTGGAGCATTGACGAAGTGTTGTCCACCACCGATTCGACAAACACCACCGTGCAGTGGTGCATGATTGCCGAGCCGCTCACCGATTCCTGCCACATCAAGGGCGTGCACGGTTACGGGTCGCTCATCCGGTACAGCTACGGCGCCATCAGCTATCATCACAACCTTTACGCGGACAACTACAACCGCAATCCGCGCCCGGGCGACAATATCCGGCTGGATTTCATCAACAACGTGGTGTTCAACTGGGGTATTGGGGCCGGTTATAATGAGGACGACGCGGCGGACAATCCGGGGGGTTACACCAATTATCTCAATTACGTCGGCAATTATGTCATCGCCGGCCTCGACACCGCGGCCAATCCCAACATTGCCTTCCGATCCGGCGTGCCCAACGCGGACTTCACGCAGATTTATCAGGCTACCAACTTCATTGACAACAATCCGTTCAACGTTGACCTCAATGGCATCGACACCGGCTGGAGCATGTTCACCGGCAATTTGACGAAACTCGGCAGCCCGACTCCCATGCCCGAAATCCCGGTCACCATCACCAACGCCCCGCAGGCTTACGAGCAGGTGCTGGACTTCGCCGGCGCGTCGGTGGCGGGAACCACGGTGACCGGCACCCCGGCGGCGGGTACGTCCCTGTTGCGCGACCCGGTGGACACCGACATTGTTGCCGGTGTTCGCACCAAGAGCGGCCAGATCATTAACACGGAAACCCAGGTGGGCGGCTGGCCGCAACTCAATTCCGCCCCGCAACCGCTGGACAGCGACGGGGACGGCATCCCTGATTACTGGGAGATCACCCTGTTCCTGACCGGCCAGACGAACATGAACGCGGTCGTGCCGAACAACAATCACGGCAACCCGGACGGTTACACCGACCTGGAACACTACATCAACTGGCTGGCCGCTCCGCATGCCTTGACCGTCTCGAACACACCGGTGGCCGTGGACCTTTATGCCGTCGTCGGCAAGACCGGCAACCTGACCTTCGGCGTGGCCAATGGCACCAACGGCACCGTGACCCTGGGAGTGGACGGCCACACGGCCACGTTCATGCCCACCACCAATTATTTCGGCTTCGCCTCCTTCGGCTTCAGCGTGATGAACCTGGATACCGCCGTCGGTTTCGGCCCGGTGACGGTCAGCGTCATGGTCAGCGCCACGAACATCGTCACGATTGACCCGTTGCTCACCAATGCCGTGCCGCAGACGAACACGGTCCCGGCCGGCGGCATCGCCTATTATCTGGTCACGGTGCCCACCAACGCGGATTT
>JBEKVL010000939.1:0-2660 GCA_049514055.1 Tepidisphaeraceae bacterium
CACTCAGCAAACTTTCGCACGCTGCCGGCCGTACCTCTCTGCACTGGGGAAAACAGTCGTGCGCGTCGGCGATGTGGGTGCCGGAGGCATCGCGAAGCTGGTCAACAACATGGTCGTCGGGACGGCATTTGTCGTCATCGCCGAAGGCTTCGCGCTTGCCCGCTGCAATGATGTGGATCCCGCGAGCCTGTACAAAGCCATCCGCGATGGATTGGCGGGTTCGAAGGTGCTGGACGTGAGCGCGCCGGCCATTGCCGCACGGGAGTACGTGCCGGGAGGAACGGTCGACATGCTGCAGAAGGACCTCTCCTACCCGCGTACCGTCGCGGCGGATGGGCGCCCGGGTGACCGGCCCCGAGCTGGCAAAGACCATCGTCGATGCATGGCTGAAGTCGGAGTTCGCGGGCGGCGGCTCGGCCCGGAAAGTCGAGCGGATCGTCGAGTACGAAAAGAAATTCCTGAAAAAGTAGCCTTGCTTCCACCGCGAGGAGGATTGAAAGCTCGGCCATGAAAATAAAGGACGCGAAAGTCATCGTATGCAGCCCTGGCCGCAACTTTGTCACGCTGAAGCTCATCACCCAGGACGGCATCTACGGCGTGGGGGACGCGACGCTCAACGGACGGGAGCTGGCGGTCGCGAGCTATCTCGAGGACCACGTTGTACCGACGCTCGTCGGGCGCGATGCGCGACGCATCGAGGACATCTGGCAGGCGCTGTACAAGGGCGCCTACTGGCGCCGGGGTCCCGTCACTATGGCTGCCATAGGCGCCGTGGACACGGCACTCTGGGACATCATGGGCAAGGCGGCGGGGATGCCGGTCTACAGGCTCCTTGGTGGGGCGTCGCGTGACAGCGTGATGGTGTACGGCCACGCAAACGGGGCCGACGTGGAGAAGACCGTTGCGGCAGTTGCGCAGTACATGGAGCGCGGCTACAAGGCAGTGCGCGCGCAGTCCGGCATTCCCGGTATCGAAACGACGTACGGCGTCGGACACGGCGGCAAGTACTACGAGCCCGCCGAGCCGGGCCTGCCCTCGGAGGCTCTCTGGAGCAGCGAGCGCTACCTCAACTTCGCACCGACCCTCTTTGCGGCGCTGAGGAAGGAGCTGGGTCCTGATCTGCACCTCTTGCACGACGTGCACCACCGGCTGACGCCGATCGAGGCGGCCCGTCTGGGCAAGTCGCTGGAGCCCCATCACCTGTTCTGGCTCGAGGATCCCGTGCCGGCGGAGCTGCAGGAGGGCTATCGGATCATCCGTCAGCACACCACGACACCGATTGCCGTGGGCGAGGTTTTCAACTCAATCTACGATTGCCAGCAGCTCATCCAGGAACAGCTCATCGACTACGTGCGCGCAACGGTCGTTCACGCGGGCGGCATCAGCCACCTGCGCAAGATCGCGCACCTCGCCGAGCTGTACCACGTGCGCACCGGCTGCCACGGCGCAACGGACCTCTCGCCGGTCTGCATGGCCGCCGCACTGCATTTCGATTTGAGCATCCACAATTTCGGCATCCAGGAGTATATGATCCATAGCGCGGAGACGGACAAAGTCTTCCCGCACCAGTACCGGTTCGAGGCTGGATTCATGCATCCGGGGGAAGCGCCGGGCCTTGGTGTCGACATCGACGAAGCCCTGGCCGCGCGGTATCCGTATCAGCGCGCCTATCTGCCGATGAACCGCAAGGAAGACGGGACCGTCCACAGCTGGTGAGCGCCGCGGAGGGCATCATTCGAATCAGGGAAGTATTTTCTACCCCTCCAGACGGTACACGCGATTCGCGTTCTCAGTGTAGATCTTTCGAAGCTCCTCGGTAGAGAACAACCCACATTCAGCAATGTAGTCGATCAGTTCGCGATAGGTAGCGTTGACAACGACGGAAGGCAGGTCGCTGCCCCAGAGGATCCGGTCTGCCCCGACGATGTCCCTTGCGATTCCGGCATAGCGGCTGGCAGTAGGGAAAGGGTACGCCTCCGGCATGGCACTGTTCGGAATGGATGCAATGGTGAAAAACACGTTTTTGAGCGGAACGAAGAGGCCAAGAGCTGATCGAACGTCATTGAATCGCCTCGGTCCGGGGTAGAAGAGATGCTCGATGATGAATCGTATGGCCGCATACCGGCCCGCGATCCTTGCCATGGCCTCGATCTGAAAGCTCGGTTCTCCGAACGTTCCAAGATCCAGGCTGACCACCAGGTTTTCCTTTTCTGCGAACTCCCAGATGGGAGTCATGGGGTCGCCGTCTATCCGCAGGTCCGGATGATAGCCCATCAGACCGAACGACCTGCTGATCTCGAACTTCAGTCCTCGGAACTTGTAGTCCCTGATGAGGTGTTCCATGATTGCCCGGGACTGGTGCGCATAGGGGTCAAAGGTTCCCATTCCAAAGAGTCTGCCAGGGTGAGACTGCTGGGCTTCGAAGGTGTAGTCGTTGCAGAATCCATAGAAGGAACCCTGCATCAGGACGGCCTTGGAGACTCCGTGCCTGTCCATCACCTTGACGAGCGTGTCGTGGGGAAAGGAGGCATCGCCCCAGGAGTCAGGGATCAGCTTTACCTCTTCGCCCCCGATCCATCGCGCCTTGCCGTTTCCGATGGCTCGCATCTCGCCTCGTTGCCCGACGCCGGCGAGGTGCTCAATGACGTGCGCGTGGGCAT
>JBEKVL010000940.1:0-2656 GCA_049514055.1 Tepidisphaeraceae bacterium
GACGACCTGGTTTTCGAGTACCGGCGAACGAACATCTCGGCGGCGTTCATCCTCGAGGCAACGCTGGAACTGGAAGAGGACGCGCCCGAACACATCCTGCGGAAGACCAGGGAGATCTGGATGTACAAGAAGAATACGCAGCCCCTGAACAACAAGAGTGCCGGCTGTGTCTTTAAGAATCCGCCCGACGGCAGGAGTGCCGGCGCCCTGATCGACCAGGCGGGGCTCAAGGGCCAGCGGGTCGGCGGTGCCGAGGTCAGCACGAAGCACGCGAACTTCATTGTGGCCTACCCCGGGTGCAAATCGGCCGATGTGCATGAGCTGATCAAGAGTGTGCGCCGGCGGGTCCTGGATCGGTACTCGGTGGAACTACAGGTGGAAGTGCAGATGTGGCCTTGAGGTGGTTGATAGTCGATAGTTGTCGGTGGGCATCCGGGTGCCACGGCTTGTCTACTGCAAGCCGTGTCTGCGAACAGACAACACGGCTTGCAGTAGACAAGCCGTGGCACCCAATTGATTTCGGGAAATGATTTGGCGAAGGAGCGCGGGTATGCGAGTCACGGTATTGCTGGGCGGGCCGTCGGCCGAAAGGGAAGTCTCTCTGCGTTCGGGCAAAGCCGTCGCGGATGGGCTGCGGTCGATGGGGCACGAGGTATTTGAGTCGGACATCGCGCCGGCGAAACTGGCCGGCCTGGACCACCCGGCCGATGTGGTCTTTCCCGTTCTCCACGGCCAGTTCGGGGAATCGGGGGAATTGCAGGACATCCTGGAATCCCGCGGACTGGCGTTCGTGGGCGCGGGGTCGAAAGCGTCGCGGCTGGGGATCAACAAGGCGGCGACGAAAAAGGCCTGGGAAAAGGCCGGGCTGCCGACGCCGAAGTATGAGGTGTTGACCGCCAATGGTGCGCCGAGGCCCACCCTGCCTGCTCTGTCCGCGCCGTGTGTTGTGAAGGCGCTCGATTCGGGGAGCAGTATCGACGTGTATCTCTGCAAGACGGATGAGGATGCCCGCAAGGCCGTGGCTGATGTGCTCAAGAAGCATGGGCGCGTGCTGGTCGAGCAGTTCATCAAGGGTCCCGAGTTGACGGTCGGCTTGCTGGAGGAACAGCCGCTGGCCCCGATGCGGATCGTTCCCACGCGGGAGTTCTTCGACTATCAGGCCAAGTATTCGGACGCGACAACCGAGCACCGTTTCGACACCGGCCTGCCGGCCGATGTGAACGAAGCCTGTCGCGAACTGGCCCGCGAAGCCAACGCGGCGGTCGGCGCCATCGACCTGGCGCGCATCGACATGATGATTGACGGGCAGAACCGGCCATACCTGCTGGAGATCAACACGCTGCCGGGATTTACGTCGGTGAGCCTGCTGCCCGAGGCCGCCAGGCACGCGGGCATCGAGTTCGGCCCGCTGGTGGATCGGCTGGTCAAACGCGCTTTTGCACGGGGTCCGAGGCGGGGATGAAGACAACGTCGCGGTTTGCAACCTGCGTTGGCCGCATCAAGCCCCGCAGGCGAGAGAAGTTCTGTCGCCCCTGATACGGGGCTCATTCATCTCGCCACCGCGTACACCCACGGCTTACATCGTGGGCTAATGTGTACCGCCCCTGCGGGGCTGAGGCGGCTGTGGCGTTGGCTCGCTCTTTCTCCTCTTCGCCTTGATGATCTCGACGACCATCGGCAGCAACGAGATCACTACCACCATCACCACCACCAGTTCAAAGTGCCTCTGCACGACGTCCCACTTGCCGAAATAAAAGCCGGAGACGACGCAGAGCAGCACCCAGGCGACGGCGCCGATGATGTTGTAGACGAAGAACTTCGCATAGCTCATCTTGCCGATGCCGGCGACGAACGGGGCGAAAGTGCGGACGATGGGAACGAAGCGGGCGATGATGATGGTCTTGCCGCCGTATTTCTCGTAGAACTCGTGGGCCTGGGCGAGGTGCTTCTTGTTCAGCAGCCAGGAGTCTTCCTTCTTGAAGACGGCCGGGCCGAGTTTGGCGCCGATCCAGTAATTGGCGGCGTCGCCCAGCACGGCCGCGGCGATGACGATGACGGTGATCAGGGGCATGTTGACGCCGACCTTCGGGCCCAGTGCTCCCAGGGCGAAGAGGAGCGAGTCGCCCGGCAGGAAGGGCGTTACGACCAGCCCGGTTTCGGCGAAGATGACCAGGAACAGGACGGCGTAGAGCGTCGGCATGCCGCCGACCATCTGGATCATCTTCTGCCAGGCCTCGGGTTGTCCCCTGGCCATCGCAAAGAGCTGCTTGAGCAATTCCATTTAAGTCACGACTCCGTTCCCGGCTGAACTCGACCGGGTCCGGGGGTGATATCAGAGACAGGCCGCATCCACAATGGCCGGATGTTCGTGGACAAGAAGCTTGAGGGGCGTGGTTACGCTCAGCCGCCGAGCGGCAGGGAAGGGATGGAGACGGAGTTGATGGCCGCGTGGAGGCAGGCGGAGGGGGTTTGGGGGGAAGCGGGTAGTCGATGGTCGGTAGTGGGAAGTGGGGGATTGGGTTCGTTTTGTGGAATAGTCGATAGTTGATGGTTGTTGGTTGATGGTGGGGCAGAGCGGAAATTGGGTTCGATTTGGGCGGTGGGGGCGTCTGGGGCCGCGTCCGCTGAAGCGGAGCCTACGGGGAGAGAGTTGTGA
>JBEKVL010000941.1:0-2654 GCA_049514055.1 Tepidisphaeraceae bacterium
GTCAGTGAATATGTACCGCTGCCAGTGATCGTTCCAGCGGGGCCCGCAATCGTAAGCACAAGCTGACCATTTGCGCCAGCGCCTCCGGCGTAGGCCGCTCCGCTCGCTGCGCCCCCACCGCCGCCGCCTGGAGCAGCTCCGGGAGTGCCGTTGCCGTCCGGTGAAAAGCCGCCTCCGTAGCCGCCCGGCCCGCCGTTGGCGCCTGCGCCGCCTGAGCCTCCAAACGGAGCGCCCGGCGCGTTACCGCCGTTCCCACCTGATCGCACCGAATTTGGATCGCTATCGCCAACGGAGTTCAAGGCTTGACCGCCGGGACCGCCGAGGCCCACGTAATACCCCGTTGCCTGCGCGCCGTTTACGCCGTAGTCGGCTACCACGATGTTTCCGGCGAAAGTGGTCTTCGTGGTCGATCCAGCCGCGCCCACCACGATTGTGTAGGGTTGACCGGGCGTTACCGTCGCGGATATCTTCATTGCGTAGGCGCCGCCGCCCCCGCCGCCTCCGGCCGTAAAGTACGCCGCGTTGGCTCCATTCCCGCCTGGTCCCCAAGCTTCGACCTGTACGGACGTAACGCCGGTCGCCGGGGTCCAGTAGTAAGTTCCAGGAGAGCTGAGGATCTGAGTGGTCATACTGGGGCTGAGGACTGTCCAGGTACCCAAATCCACCCACGGGTGATAATCTCCAGATGAACTCACTGCTAGAGCATAAAGCCCTTGGCTGCCTTCGAAGGAGGTAAGAAAAGTGATCGCGACTGTAAACGTCAGGGTGTTCCCGGCGCTATTCGCCGTGTAGTTGCCGATCGAGCATTGGTTGTTCTGGAGCGGCGGCGTGGTGTATAGCTGGCTTCCGTCGTTGCTCCATAGGCCCAAAACGCCGCCGGAAAATGAGAGCGAGCAAATACCGGCGGTGGCGCCGGTACCGCCGAAGGATGCCTGGAAGGAATTGATGTCGGCGGCGCCCAGTGCGTCGGTGAATGTAAGGGTGAACGTCTGCGGCGACAAAGCCGGCCCGCTGGCGCCGGAGGCCGGGCTGGTCAGGGCGGGCGCGACCGCCTGCGAGATGATGAGGGCGTCGAACGTTAGGGAACTGCCGGTCGCGTTTACAAAAAACCCAGGCTCCAGCTTGATTATGCCGCCCGCCTCGAACTTGACGCTGGCGCCGCCGCTCACCGTGCAAGTGCCAGAAGTGGTGATTGAGTTCACGGCCTGCTGCGACGTGCTGCACTGGCTCCCGGTGACGGTCAGATTCTGCTGCGCGAGCAGAGCGGAGGCCGCCCAGATGCAGATACAGGCCGCGCGAAACGGAAGCGAAAATCGGATCGTTATCATGGCTACGGCCTCGTCAAGCCTGTGATCGTGAACCCCAGCGCTGCCGCTGGAGCAGCACCGGGTTTGCTGGTGTCCGGCGCGGTCACTGGCGTCACCTTTCCGTTGTTGGCGAGCTGCAATCCGGAGTCGTCGTTCAACTGGAACGCGCCGCCTGAAACGAACAGGCTGGCCGCCACTTTGAGCGGTATGGCTACCGTGTAGTTCCGGCCGCTCGAATCCTTGCCGGCCAGCGTTGCGCGCTGGAATGCGCCAGACGGAGCCCGTACGCCGATTTGCAGGACTGCTCCGGCCACTTTGCCCTCGTTCGCAAGCAGCCCCTGAGGATCTTTGACGCGGATCTGCAGAGTGCAGGCCTGGTCCATGTGAACGGTCGCGTTCGAGATCGTCTGCCCCGCGGCTACCGTGAACGCCGGTGCCGTGGACCAGTGGCAGGGATTCAGATAACCCGCCGCCTCGACGCAAACAATCCAGCCGCCAGGCGTGAGGTTGGGGAGGGTGAAGCTGCCATCGAGACCGGCTTTGGCAGACAGGACCGGCGGCAACACGGAAGCGGCCGCTTTGCCCGTGGTACGGCCGCTCCGGCCGTAGTAGATACTGGCACGCGGGATCGGCTTGCCGTCGGCGGAGAGCAGTTTGCCCTGAATGGCGCCGGGCGTGGTCTGCGCAAATATGCCGCCCGCGGACGCCAGTACCGCGGCGGCCGTGAACGCTGATCGGTATCTCACGGCAGTCTCCTCAGTGTGCGCTTTGTGCTTCCAGCCGCGCGATCCGGTCGCGGAGCTCCTGGCTCTGCATCTCCTGCTGTGTCACGTGCTCGCGAAGCTCGTGGTTCTCCTTGTCCTGCCGAATCAAGTGCAGGGTGAGTTCCTCGACCTTGGCCAGGAGTTTCGCCTCCATCTCGCCCACGCCCATCCCTGTCTGCTTCACTTCTTCGGCGGAGGGGATATCCGGCAGGTGGTGGTTGGCCTGGATGTAGGCGTTGACCTCGCTCAAGGGCC
Source organism: Tepidisphaeraceae bacterium (assembly GCA_049514055.1). GTDB lineage: Bacteria > Planctomycetota > Phycisphaerae > Tepidisphaerales > Tepidisphaeraceae > JANYKD01. The sequence goes on from JBEKVL010000941.1 coordinate 2,327, forward strand.
GCAGGCGGTAGCCGGGTTCAAAGACGTAATCCGCGCCCGTGGAGGTCACCAGCACCTCTTCCGCGCCGATGGTGCCGGCGACATGCAGGAGATGTTGCGGGTTAGTCGTTCACATTGCGGTCAGGAAAATGCGTCTGTCCCCTTTCCCCCCCTTTCCCCCCTTTCCCTCCCTTTCCCCTCCGGAACTTGCACTGCAATACGCGCGAGAGTTGCACGACGGGTTCTTTGCGAACCGGCGTGGGAACGCATACGGGATCGAGGTATGAAGATGGCTGACGAGGAGATCGCGATGGGAGCGATCAGGCTGAATCGGCGGGACGCAACTTCG
>JBEKVL010000942.1:0-2654 GCA_049514055.1 Tepidisphaeraceae bacterium
GCTTCACCGCCGCCAGCAACAACTTCGAGCTGGCCATCGCAGTGGCGGTGGCCGTTTTCGGCATCAACTCCGGTGCGGCCTTCGCGGCCGTCATCGGGCCGCTGGTCGAGGTTCCGGCTCTGCTCGCCCTCGTAAACGTCTCCCTCTACTTTCAGCGGCGGTATTTCCGTGAACCTGACTCGACGCCCGTGGCCGTCGATGCTGGCTGCCCCAGCGTGTTGAACGTGAACGAGTGATCTACTCCATACGCTGCCCCGAGCAGCAGAACGGCTGTTCAGCCCGGTAGAAGTCCGCCAGCCATACGCCCGCATCGAGGTCCCTTCGTGTGTCCTGGTGCAACTTCATGTGACTTCGTGGTCCATCCTCCCGCCGTCCGCGGGACCCGTTCGTTCTCCCGACACACCGCCATCGCACATCGCCTCCCTCAAACCCCTCGAATCCAGCGGCGGCGCGGTCCTTCTGCAGTTGCTTCATGCCAGATCCTTGACCGTTTCGGCGGCCACGCGATCGGAGGCTTTGTCTCGCGTGCCTGCGCCGGCGGTGTTGAGGATGAACAGGTCGTCGCCCTCGTCGCCGATGAGCACGTCCGCGAAGGTGTCTTTGGCGATGCCGGGGGCCTTGAGAAAGACCGAGCCGTTGAGCCCGCCCGGCGAGCCGGTGATATGGGCCACGCGCTGGGCATAGGTCGCAGTGGTCCGCGTCCATTCCCTCTGCAACGCGGCGAGGGCGGCGAAGTTGGTCTCGCAGTTGGAGCAATCGGAGAGGAGAATGTCGTCGCCGGCGCCGCCGACGAGGGTGTCGGCGCCAAGGCCGCCGATGAGAATATCGCGGCCGGCATTGCCCGAGAGCGAGTCATTGCCGGCACCACCGACGAGGATGTCATTGCCTGGGCCGCCGACGAGCGTGTCATTGCCGGCTTCGCCGAAGAGATCGGTAAGGTTGCTGATGCCACTGGAGACAGTGATGCGATCGTTGCCGGGGCCGCCGAAGACTTGGATGCGGCCGGTGGGTTTGTAGGTGCCGACAGTCTTGACGCCGATGGTGACTTTGACTTTGCCGCCGGCCACGGGACTGAGAACGATGCCGTCGTTGCCGGTGGTGCCGCCGACGATCAACGCCAGCTTGCCGGGAGTTACGGGGTCGGCCTCGAGTTCGGCCGCGCTGATGGTGATGTTCCGTGTCAAGGGCGCGCCGGCGGCGTTGTCCTTGTCGCGGGGAGTGACCGAAACCCGATAGACGCCCGTGTTGACGAAGGCGTGACTGGCCGAGGTGGAACCAGCGGTGAACGTCTGGATGGCCGAGCCATCGTCCCAGTCTATGTCGTACGAGAAACCGGCGGCCGAGTCAGCGGCGGAGGCATCGGTCGCCGACAGAGTGAGGCTGACCGGCCGCCCGCGCACGCCCGTGGCGGCCCCGCCGACGGTGGCAACCGGTGCGACATTGTTGACATGAACGTTCACGGTATTCCCGGCCGCGAACGTGCCATCCTCGTCGGTGGCGGTGGCGGAAATCGTGTAGTCGTTGGGGCCATCGGCATAGATGTGCGTGGTCGAGGCGGGGTTGCCGCTCACAGTCTCGACGTTGCCGTCGCTCCAGGTGATCGCCCAGTGGTCGATCGTGTCGGGGTCGATGGAAGCGAGGTTCAGCGTGTAGGTGGCGCCTTCATTGACGCTGCCGTCACCGGAAAGCGTGAGGGTGGGAGCGACGAGGTTGACCGTGACGGCGGCGGTGTCGGTAAGTACGGCACCCTGCGTCGGGGTGATGGTCACAGTGATCGTGTACTGGCCGTCGTCGGCGTAGATGTGGGAAAGGGAGAAGCTGCCATTGGCGAGCGTCAGCGCCTGGTTACCGGTGTTGTCGCCGTAGTTGACGGTGGCAGTGCCGGTGATACCGGGGTTGTAATGGCCCGTGGAGGCGAAAATGGCGCCTTGATTGACGCTGCCGCCAGGACCGGCGTCGAGGCCGATCGTTTCATACGCTCCCATGTCCACAATGGGTGCTGTTCCCGCGCCGGTGTCGGGCGCGGTGGAAACATCGAGAAAACGGTTGCCACCCGCCAGGTCCGTGGTGATACCGGCGGGAACAGCGGCATTATTGCCCGCATCCACCACCGGCGAAGTCACCGCCAGGCGAAGGTCGCCATAATCGTCATCGGCCGTGCCCCAGGTGGCATCGGCGCCGGCGCTGGGGTTGCGGAGAAAGAGCGGATCGGCGTCGATGTCTCCGGTACCGGTCCAGCCATCCTGGATGTCACTGTAAGTGGCCGTTGGTGTGCCGCTGCCCTGGGTCATCTGCGGTGCGGTGTTGCCCCAGAGAATGCAGTTGGCCAGCGTCGGCGAGCAGGAGGAGCCGTTGGAGATCGCGCCGCCGCTGCCGGAGGGGGTCGTATTGCCGCTGAAGGTGCAGTTGGTCAGCGTCGGGGATGACGAATCGTTGTTGTAGATCCCGCCGCCGCTGTAAGGAGCCATGTTCCCGCTGAAGATGCAGTTGGTCAGTATGGGCGAGCAGGAGGTTTCGTCGTGTATTCCCCCGCCATAGCCGGCGGAGGTTGTGTTTCCGCTGAAGGTGCAGTTGGTCAGCGTTGGTGAGGCCGAACTGTTGTTCCACATGCCTCCACCGCCATGCACAGCCGTGTTTCGGGCGAACGTGCAGCC
>JBEKVL010000943.1:0-2652 GCA_049514055.1 Tepidisphaeraceae bacterium
CCAGCCCGCCGGGTCAAGCCCAGCACAGGTACACATTCCACGACTATAAGGAAACGGCCGAGTCCATGCTCAAGGAGGTCCGCCTGGTCATCCCCGACGGCCTGACGACGGTGCGTGGCATTCTCGTGGTCACCAACGGTGCCGGCGGTGACACGCGCAACTGGTACACCGGAGCCTGGTACGGCGAGTTCCTCCACCTGCACGACTTCGCCTTCCTCGGCGCCAAAGGCTTCACCTCGCACGTCGAAAGCCTCCAGGCGATGCAACACGCCCTGACGCAATTCGCCAAAGAGACCGGCCATCCGGAACTGGTCAACGTCCCCTACGTCACCACCGGATTCTCGGCCGGCGGCGGCTTCGCCAGCCGGCTGCTCGTGGAAGTTCCCGACCGCGTCATCGCCTGCGTCCCGGTTTCCTCGCGCCTGAATTTCACCGGCACGACCCCCAGCCCCGCCAATCTGGCCACCCCCGCCTGCATCATTTCCGGCGAACTGGAAAAAGCCATCCCCGCGATGGTCGAACCCGTTCTCGAGGCCTATCGCCCCCGAGGCGCGCTCTTCGCCTGGATGACCGTCCAGGGTGGCGGTCACAGCAAGACCGACCAGGATATCTTCGCCATCGCATTTCTCGATGCCTGCCTGCGCCTGCGCTATCCCGCCGACGCAGATGTCCGCAAGAGCCCCGTCAAACTCAAAGCACTCGATCCCAACACCGGCTGGGTCGCCGATAACACCACTTGGAAAACCGGCCTGACCACCATCACACCCACCGGCCAATTCAAGGGCTCGATCGAGAAATCCAGTTGGCTCCCCACCGAGGACCTCGCCTTCATCTATCGCGCCTACGCCACCTACGACCGCCCCCTGACCATCACCACGCCCCAGGACACCTGGAACGGCCGGCATGTCTACGACCCCGGCTCGGACATCACGATCAAAGTCGACGACTCCAGATTCCCCGGCTGGCGGAAGCTCGAATTCTTCGACGGCGCCCGCAAACTCGGCCAGATCACCCAGTCCCCGCCTCAGTTCACGGCCACCAACCTCTCCCCCGGCTTCCACGCCTTCTCCGTCCTCGGCACCGACGCCACCGGCACCCTCCGCACCTCCAACCCCACCTTGGTCATCGTCCGCAAACCGCCGGCCAGTCAACCAGGCGCCGCAAACCACCCGTGAGACTCCCCGGTCTTTGGGTATGTAACCCGTGCAGTCCGGCGATTCCCTGCTGAACGTGTGCCGGTATGTGGAGCGCAATGCGTTAACTGCCGGAATGGTGAAACGTGCCGAGGATTCGCCTGGTCCAGCCTGTGGGTTCGCGAGCATGGCAGCACGGAGCAGAAGGCGGCATTGTCCGCCCGGCCGACGGATCGGCCGAAGGATTGGACGGATTGGGTGAATGCGGCCGTGACGGACAAGGAGAAGTCGCGCCGGCAACTGAGCCTGAGCCGCAGCCAGCCGTTTGCTGATGATGGCTGGACGGCCAGGACGGTGAAGGAACTGGGCTTGGAGCATACAACGCGTACGGTCGTTGTGAAGCGCGTGCCCGTTCTGTCGGCATTCCCCTGCATCATGCTCTACCACTATAGTCGGGGAGACGAGATCGGCAATGATCGTTCGAAGGTCACGTCGCACTCGTGTATCTCGACGGTAGCGAGCAATCCGTGGTATAATGGTGCAAAGATCACATGATTGGGAGTTGTGTCATGACTGCATTAGACGCCTCGGTTCAGATTCGGTCCTTGCGTGTGCAACTGGATGTGCTGGAAGCAAGACTGCGCACCAGCCAGCAACCGGAGCAGCATACGCTTGCCGATCTGCGGGGAATCATGGCGGGCGAAGCTCAAACCACGGCCCAGGAAATTGACGCCGTTCAGTACCGCGGCATTCCCGAGGGAAAGGCGTGATCTACGTCGTCGACACGCATCCCCTGGTATGGCATCTGGAGGCCAACCCGAACCTCTCGGTGCGGGCAGCCTCGGTTCTTTCCTCCAGTGACTCTGAAATCATTGTGCCGAGTATTGTGCTGGTGGAAATCTGGTATCTCTACCAGCGCAGGCGCATCAAGACATCTCCGCAGGACATCCGGTCCAGGATACTCTCAGCGGCAAATTGCTTCGTCTACCCTTTGGACGAAGCGGTGATCGAAATGCTTCCGGCCGGGCTGGACATCCATGACGCCGTCATCGTCGGGACCGGACTGGTCTACCGCGATGTGGTCCGGCGGCCGGTGCAGTTGATTACCCGCGGTCGGATGATTACTGAGTCAAAACTGATTGATGTGCTCTGGTAGCGGTGGCTACCCAACCCGCCTCACTCATGTATCTCCACGACATCCCCGTCGTGGATGACTTCCGTTTGATGCACCTGCTGCCCGGCGAATCGGCCGTTGCTCCAGATGCGGGCGAACTTCATCTTCTCCGGCAACTCGCGGTGAATCTCCCGGGCGAGGTCGTCGATGGTCGAGCCGAGCGGCAGGGTAAACGGCTTGCCCTTGTCGGCCGTGTGGCCGGGCTGCCTGGTGTAGACGCGGACGAGGGTCACCTCGGTCTCCTCGAGTGGATCGGCCGACGCATCGACGACGATGGCGACGATGTTGGCGCCGCGGATCGTGCCGAGCAGACCGCCGGGCAGGTGTTCGGGGGTGATTGGGGGC
>JBEKVL010000944.1:0-2649 GCA_049514055.1 Tepidisphaeraceae bacterium
TGGAAGCGGTATTCGCTGACCTTCACCCCGCAGCAGCGGTATGTATTCGTCTACGCCGGCCCGAATCTCGCCGAGGAGCAGCAGGTCAATGTCGATGTGGATTCGGTCCAACTGGAGAAGGGCGGGCAGGCGACGCCCTTCGCACCCGCCGGCACGGTGGAATTCGGCATCGAGCCATCCACTGCGGGCGGCATCTTCTTCGACAATGCAGACCGCACGCTTATTCTCCGTGCGGCCAATCATGGTGATGTTCCGACAAAGCTGACCGTTCGCCTGGCGGCCACCGATTATCTCGATGCCCCGGCCGTCCTGCCGGAGCAGTCGCTCGAGATTCCATCCCGGTCCAACGTGCAGCGCCCGGTAAAACTGCCGGCCGACTGGCGCGGCTACTACCGCGTCGTCGCCTCAGCCGATGGCGCGGTGCAGCCCTTCCCGGCCGACGTCCGCCTGGCCATCGTCCCGCGCCGCACCGGCACCGATTCGGTGCTTGGCATCAACCACGCCTTCGTTTCGCCGGAATTGATCCGCCTGGCCGGCAGGGGGGGCGTCACCTGGTATCGCGACTGGTCGCTGAAGTGGCAGCACATGGAGCCGGCCAAGGGGCAGTACCGCTGGGAACTGGGCGATGCGCAAATCGACCGGGTGTTGCGCGAAGGAGCATCGGTGCTGCCGCTGCTGCCGCCGTTTCCATCGGCCGACTGGTCCAGTGAAGCCCCGGCCAGCCTGCCCACAACAGGCTACCCAGGCGTGCGCATCCGTCAGGCATTCGGCCCGAAGAACCCGGCCGATCTCGCCGGCTTTGTTGCCCAGGCCGTCTCACGCTACAAGGACCGCATCCACATCTGGGATTTCCTCAACGAGCCGATCTACACCGACTACTCATTGCCCGCCGACAGCACGAACCGCTACGGCGGCCGCAAGTATTCCCCGGCGGATTATGTGGCCCTGCTGGAAGTGGCGGCCGGCGCCATGCGTAAGGCCGACCCGACGTGCAAGGTCATCGGCGGCATCGGCAGCGGCCCCACTCACCTGACGCGTGAAGTCATCGACGCGGGTATTCTCAGACAGATCGACATCTTCAATCTGCACATGTATCCCGGCCTCCGCGCCCCGGAGAGCTTCGCGGCCGAAATGTCCCGCCTGCTGGCAATAATGGATGCCCACGGCGGCCGCAAGCCCATCTGGATCACCGAGTTCGCCTACTACGGCGCCGACGACCTTTCCCGCCGGCCGTTCAATCCGGCCGACGATTCCTGGGCGGAGGCCCGTCTGCTTGAGAGCGAGCGGCAATGTGCCGACTACACGGTGCGTTTCTTCGTGGTGTCGCTGGCACGCGGAGTGCAGAAGATATTCCTGCACGCGGGGTCCAACGGCAAGGCGAACGAACTGGACGTGGACTGTCCGCTGCTGGTCCACGGCGCGCCTCGCAAACTCCTGCCGGCTCTGGCCGTCCTGACCCAGTTGCTCGGCCCCGCTCCCTCCTGCATCGGTGAGCACAACCTGAGCGGCCCCGACTGCTGCGTCGCCTTCGAAACCCCCGAACGCTCCATCCTCGTCTTCTGGCAGACCAGCGGCGATGGCAGCAAACCCAACCTCCCCGCCGGGCCGGACCTGACCTGGCTCGACACGATGGGCCGCCCACTGCCCGCCCCGCCCGCGAAATTGTCGAGTTCGCCGGTCTATCTCGTGGCCCCGCCCGGCCGGGCGAAGGAACTATTACGCTGACTGGCGACAGGCGCAATGGTATACTGGTTGTCAACACGGCCATCGGAGGTCAGTCATCATGCATCGGCTCCTGGTCATCATCGTCTGGCTCTTGCTCGCCATGGTGGCGGCGTGGTCGGCCCTTTGGATCAGGAGCTACCGGAAATCCGACCGCATCTGGTTCTGCTCGCCGCACGGGGTGACACTTGCGTATACGTGCCGGGGCGGCATCGTTCTCCTGACTCAGCCGGACGTCACCCAGTGCCCCTGGCGGTGGGAACGGTTCGAGTTCGGCCACGAGCCCGAGCCCTTTGAAGCCGCATTCGGATCCGGAGAATGCACTTGGTTCGGCATCAGGCGCGGCTCGTATTTCACAAGTATGGCACACAATGCGTACGCTATCGCGATCCCCATGTGGTTGTTTGTCGCGGCTTGCACGCTCCCCGCCGCCGCGATTCTCCTCCTTGCCCGTGGGACGAAGTTGATCGCCCGCCGGCGCGGGCGAGGTTTCGAGCCCGTCATTCGCGCGGCCGACGCGTCCGCCCTGTCGCCGGCGGTAAAGTCGGGAGAATCACCTGCATGAACGCTCGTTTTCATCGGCATCTGGCGAGCGTGGTGTCCAAGCGCAGGGCCAACGTCCTGGCCTTGCGGAGTCGTGAATCGACTGGTGTTCGGGGCCAGCGAGGACGCTGGCCCTGCTTGATTCGGTCGATCCGCAAGATGTGTGTACAAAGGTAATTCATGAACGCGACTCTGCGCCCCAAGACCGTTTCCGAGTCGGCCATCCACGACCAGACGGCCATCGTCTTCCCCAACGATCTCAATTCCCTGGGCACGCTGTTCGGCGGGCGCGTGCTGGAGCAGGCCGACCGCGTGGCGGCCGTCGTGGCCAGGCGGCACTCGGGGCGGGAGTGCGTCACGCTCGGCATCGACTCTGTGCGCTTT
>JBEKVL010000945.1:0-2647 GCA_049514055.1 Tepidisphaeraceae bacterium
CTTGGTACGCTAGCCCTGGTCCCGTTGCTGGCCGCTGTCTTGCAGGCGCAACGGCCCTGGCAACAAATCACGTTTCCGTCGGTGCGCGAGGTGGCCGATCACTTCAGAGAGCCGCCCCACGAATTCGGCGCCATCCAGCCGTTTATGAGTTGGAACGGTCCGGACGCCAACGAACGGAGGGCAAGGATCGTCGAGGATCTCGACCGGCTTGCGGCCAGCGGCGTCTTCATGGTCAACGTCTCGCCGGGACGCGGCGTGCCGGCGTACCTTTCGCAGGACCACATGGACCAGATGAAGTTCGTGGTCCAGGAGGCGAAAAAGCGCGGGATGAAGATCTGGCTCCAAGACGAATCCGACTACCCCAGCGGCTTTGCCGGCGGCAAGATGATCCAACAATACCCGCAACTCTGCATGCAGGGCATCGTCGCCGATATCCACGTCCGCGTCGCGCCCGGCCAGAGGGTCTCGATGCCGGCGCCGCCGGACACCCTCGGAATCTTGGCGCTGGAGACGGGCCGGGACCAACAATTACGCAACGCGATTACAATCCCGATTCCCGCGGACGGCCAGCTCAAATGGATCGTGCCCAACGAAGGCTCAACCCCGAATGAGCCGCATTACGACTGGGAGGTGGTATTCGTGCGGCATATTTACATCAGCTCGCCGACGCGGAACTTCAATCGCGAGGATGGCACGCGCGCCAAAGACGGCCTCTACTCGATCCTCGACTACCTGGATCCGGAAGCTACCCGCGCCTTCCTCAAGATCACGCACGAAACTTACAGGCAGGCGATCGGAGATGAGTTCGGCAACACCGTTCTGGGGTTCTTTGGCGATGAGCCGGATTATTCCATCAGCGGCATGCCCTGGACGCCCAAACTGCTGGAAGAGTTTCAGGCGCGGAAAGGTTACGATCTGAAGCCCTACATTCCCCAGTTCTTCACCGGCAAACTGTCGGATGAGGCGCAGCGGGCCAAAGCCGACTACTGGGACGTATGGAGCGGCATCTTCCAAAATACTTTCTTCGGAACGCAAGCCGAGTGGTGCGCCAAGTACAACGTGGAATACCTGGTACACCTGAACCACGAAGAGACCATGACCGCCCTGGTTCGCAGCGAGGGCGATTACTTCCGCGACAACCGCTACGTGGAAGTGCCCGGAATCGATAACCTGAGCCAGCTTGTGCCGGCCGCCATCCACACCCCGGATGGGACGTGGCGTATCAACAACAACTTTCCCAAGATCGCCTCTTCGGCGGCGCACCTGTTCGGCAAGCCCAAGGTGTGGACCGAGTCGGCCGGCGGACCGGGCATCGACGGCAAGTTCCAGTTGGATTTTCAAATGGTGAGAGGCGTGAACGCTCTGCAAATCCGGGTTCCGATCCGGGGAGGTTTTGGCGGAGATCCGTCCGTGGTGCCCACCGGTCCACCGCCCGCCGTGCCGCCGGAGGCGCCCATGCTGGCGTGGTACGCCGACCGGGGCGGCTATCTGATGGCCATCGGACGCCCGGCCGCGCAGGTGGGTCTCTACCACCCTGTCAACAGTATGTGGATGGGCGACAACGAGGCCGACCCCAGCACCACCAAGCTGGGCTGGCAGTTGTACGAGCACCAAGTGGAGTGGGATTACTTCGACGAGCAATCGCTCAGCTCGGTGGCCACTATCGCCGACGGCGGTTTCAAAGATCTCAGCGGGCAGGTTTTCCGCGCCATCGTGGTTCCCTCCTCGACGGTGATTACGCGCACCGGCCTCGAGCGTTTTAAGGCGTTCGTCAAAGCGGGCGGCAAGGTGATTTTCGTGGGACAGACGCCAAAGCTGGTCGTGGACAAGACGTTTATGAGTGCCAAGGACGTGCCCGACCTGAGCTTCGCCACGCTCATCGAGCCCTCGGGCGATATCACACCGCGCGTGCTGGCTGCGCTTCCGAAACCGGATGTGAAACTGGACGCCGAGTTCCCGCGATTGACGTACGCGCACCGGAGCTGGAGCGACGCCGATATGTACCTCTTCTTCAATGAGAGCAACAAGGAGGAATCGCGCATGGCAACCATCGCCGGCCACGGCCAGGCGCAGGTGTGGGACTTGGGCTCGGAACGGATTCATGCCATGTCCGGCGCTACCGCCGAGGGCGATTCGGTGCGCTTTCCACTGGTGCTCGAACCCTACGAAGCGAAAGTCATCGTGGTCGGGCCGCTTCCCGCCGAAGCTCGCGATTCGGAGCCGTCTTTAGTGCCGGGCACTACACTCGCGGAACTGGGCGGCGACTGGACGTTGGACCTGAACGGCAAACAGATGACCACGCCTCTGAAATCGTGGGAGGACCTGGGCACGCAATCCTTCGTCGGGCCTGCCGTATATCACAGGCAGTTCACCGCTCCCGCGGTCCCCGCCGGGAAAAAAGTGTACCTGGAAATCGCCGATGTGCGCGACTACGCCCGTGTCCGGGTGAACGGGGCGATCTTCGATGCCCAGGCCTGGCAACCCTATCGCTGGGACATCACCGCCGCTTTGCAGGCCGGCTCTAATGATCTGGAGATAAAGGTGTGGGCGACGCCCGCGGGCCGCGGAGGCGGCGGTGCCGTGCCCACCGGCGCCGCGCCGGCTGCGGCGGGCGGGCGAGCAGGCCAGGTTGGTCCCACCGGATCGG
>JBEKVL010000946.1:0-2640 GCA_049514055.1 Tepidisphaeraceae bacterium
CCAATAATAGGTGAGACAACTGCCTCCTGGTTTATTACAGTAGAGGGCAAGGAGGTAGAAGAAGGATGGAGAAAGCAAGGATGTTGGGAATGGAAGAGGCGGGGGCGGGCGGAACCGAAGGAGGGCGTAGCCCGACTGAGGTTCCGCCCGCCCCCGCCGCCGCCCACGGGGGCGGCGGCCTGGCGGCTCCGGCCACCGGCAACGGAAAGCCGATCCCCGACCCGGCCGTACCAGAGAAGCCCGCGCGACGACGGTTCACGGCCGAGTACAAGCTTCGCATTCTTCGCGAGGCCGATCACGCGACCGGGCCCGGCCAGCTCGGCGCCCTCTTGCGCCGTGAGGGCTTGTACTCGTCGCACCTGAGCAATTGGCGGCAGCATCGCGACGAAGGGACGCTGGCCGGCCTGACCCCCAAGCGTCGCGGGCGGAAGGCCAACCCCGACGCCCCCTTGATCGCCGAGAACGAGCGGCTCAAGCGCGAAACCCGGCGGCTGGCGGAGAAGCTCCGCCAAGCCGAGGCGATCATGGACATCCAAAAAAAACTCTCGGAGATCCTGGGGATTCCCCTGCCGCCGAACGACTACAGCGGGAGCGAGCCATGAAGGCCGTCGAGGAACTCGCGCCGCAGGTGAGCACGGCAGCGGCCTGCCGCAGTCTGGGCGTGCCCCGCGCGACGCTCTACCGGCATCGCCAACCGCGGCCAGCCAAGCCTGCGACCACGCCACGCCCCAAGCCGCCACGAGCGCTGAGCGACCCGGAGCGGCAAAACATTCTCGATGTGCTCCACAGCGAGTCGTTCGCCGACAAGGCTCCCGCCGAGGTTTACGCGGGGTTGTTGGACCAGGGGCAGTACCTCTGCTCGATCCGCACGATGTACCGCATCCTGGACGACCAGCAGGAAGTCCGCGAGCGACGGGACCAACTGCGGCACCCAACGTACCACAAGCCGCAACTGGTGGCCACCGCGCCCAATCAGGTCTGGTCATGGGACATCACCAAACTGCTGGGGCCTGCGAAGTGGACCTATTTCCACCTCTACGTGATCCTCGACATCTTCAGCCGCTACGTGGTGGGCTGGATGCTGGCTCGCCGCGAAAGCGAACACCTGGCCGAGCGGCTGATCCGCGAGACGGTCGTCAAGCAGGGGATCGTTCGCGACCAACTGACGATCCACAGCGATCGTGGGCCGTCGATGCGTTCGCAGACGGTGGCCCAACTCCTGGCCACGCTGGGAATCACCAAGTCCCACAGCCGGCCGCACGTCTCCGACGACAACCCCTTCTCGGAGAGCCAGTTCAAGACGCTGAAGTACCGGCCAGAGTTCCCGGCCCGCTTCGCCAGCATCGAACACGGCCTGGACTTCTGCGGCAAGTTTTTCCACTGGCAGAACCACGAGCATCACCACTGGGGCCTGGGCTTGCTGACCCCGGCCACGGTCCATTACGGCCAGGCCGACACGGTGCTGGCTGCCCGGCAAGTGGTGCTCACCGCGGCCCACACCGCTCATCCCGAACGATTCGTTCGGCGACCGCCACGGCCAATGGCGCTGCCGAGGGAAGTTTGGATTAACCCTCCGGCCGATGGGCCGGAACCCCGTATGTTACAACTACCGTGCGACACTAATTTCGTTCCGCAGTTGTCTCAAACCGCTTGACACGTTCCGCACCGTCGTCAACATAGCGATAGGGCTTAGCGTGGTTCAGGTGCTTGTTAGTCTGTCAAGCCTAGCGGTTCTCTACGGTGCGCTTCAGATCGGAAAAGAGAATAAGGGATGGACGCAGTTGGAGTAAGAAAAGGGCCACTTTGACCCGGGGGACGCAAACGGGGACATTCTGGTTTTCCGAAATACCAACATTGCCGGCCGTCGATCTTCCATTTTCTTGCATCAAGGAACATGCCCGTTTGACCCTCCCTACGGCCCTACGTTGCGCCAGGATCGACGCGCGCTATCGACGTGGCAAACGATGGGGTACTTTGCCCAGCGACACTGACGGCAGCGACCATGATACCTGAATACAAGAAGGTTAGCGGGTCCGGGGCCATCGACGCGGCGGCCGACGGCGCAACCGGGCGCGCACAGACAATAGAGCAAGCCGGATCGGCCGGCGGCGGCCCTGTGTCCACTCCACCTATTAGATCGACCCTCCACCATCCGGGTTTCCGCGGGCAGCGCAACAAGCATAGGCAATTGACCCCCTACCCCTTGGTATCTTGGATTGCAACGGCCGGGCACGCGGGGAGCAAGCGGCGGGGATGATTGGGGCGGGGATGATCCGGCGGCGGGCCGGCGGGCAACAGCAAGAGCAAGCGGCCGGGCCGATCCGGCAAGCGGGTGGAAGACCGACGGCCGGGCGGCCGGCAAGGCGGGGCAACGCGAAGACGGCACGCGAGCCTTATGCCGGGCCGGCGGGGAAGCCCGGCGGCGGGCGGCGGGCAACGCGGGGCCGACCCGGATCAAAGGGCTAAGGCTTTCACAGCCTTGTAGATGGTGGGGCGGGACAGCCCCACAACCCGGGCAATCTCGGCAATGGACTTGCCTTCTTTACGGAGTTGGTGGACTGCTTCTTCTTTCTCGGCTGACAGGCGAGCACGGCGGCCGGCCTTGCCCCCGCCCCAAACCTTGCCACTTGTCGTCGAGGT
>JBEKVL010000947.1:0-2640 GCA_049514055.1 Tepidisphaeraceae bacterium
CTCGACCGCCGTGCCGCCAACGATTTTGACCTCACCCGCGGCTTCGACTTGAATCTGCAGATACGCGATGTGGAGTTCAAGCCTTCTGCGGATGCGCCCGCGGTCGCTGGATTGAAGGAACTTCGCGCCGAGAATGCCCGCATTAACCTGGCAGCAGGAATCGTTCACCTGCGGAACCTTGAGATCACCAATCCCAGTGCTGTCGCCATCCGCCAGCCTGATGGCCTGCACGCCATGGGTGTGATCGTGCGCCTGCCCGAACTGCCGTCCACCCGCCCGGCCGACATCGCCAGCCAGCCGCCGGCCACGCAACCCTCCATTGCGCAGAAGTCGGTTTCATCACCCGCTGTGGCGCAGAATGCCGCTCCGACGACCCGGCCCGCCGGCGAAATCAGCATCGACCGCTTGCTCGTCAGCGGCGTCGACGTTCGCCTTGAGGACCATGTGCTTGACCCCGCCTTGATCGTGCCGCTGAACTCGCTGGACCTGGAAGTCCGCGACCTGACCACAACGGGCTTCTATGAACCCAAGCCCATTCGCTTCAACCTGATAGCCGCCGCCGGGAAGGTGACGGTCCCGAAGTTGTCCAAGTCGGCCGGAATTGCGGGGGCGATCGGTGACATTGCCCTGCTCGCTGGTGGAAAGAAGATCGATGCCACGCCTCAGACGGAGCAGCGGGAGCTCTTCTCCCAAGTCGTCGCCAGCGGTAATTTCCAGATCTATCCAAAGCCCGAGGGATGGATGAAAAGCGCGGTCACCGGCTTTGAACTGGCGGCCGTCAGCGGCGCTGCAAAGTATTTCGGGGTCACTCTCTCCGGCGGCACGTTCGACAGTTCCTCGGAGATCCGCATCCAGGCCGACGGCACCGGTGAAGCCCGCGCGCGTGCGGTCCTCAACGATCTTCGCGTCGCCGAACCCCCCAACGGACCGATTTCCCGACATCTGGCCTTGCCTGCCCCTCTGGATGCCGCCATCGCCGCTGTGCAGGATGCCGATGGCTCAATCACCCTGCCGGTCAAGGTGCAGATAAAGGACAACAATGTCGAGGGTATTCCGTCGGCCGCCATGGATGCCGCCGGGCATGTGATTGCCACTGCCATTGTCAGCGCCCCCGCCAAGGCGGTTCAGAGTGTCGGCGCCATCGTAGGCATCAGCCTCGACAAGAAGGTCAAGCCTCTGCCGCCGGTGGTGCTGGCGTATCTTCCCGCTTACACCGGACTCGAACCCGATGCGAAAAAGACACTGGACAACTTCATTGTTCAACTACGCAAGCAGGAGAAACTGGAAGTGACTCTCAAGCACGACCTGAGCCAGACCGATCTTCCCCGTGCCGAGTCACTTGCCAATCCGACTCGTGACGAGGCCGATTTGCTGGCTATGCAGTTGCGGGCGAAGAAACCCCAGTTGCTGCAGGTGCGTTCGATTGTTGCTGGCGACAGCCGGGCTCGCCTCACAGCTCTTGGCCCTGCCGAGGCTGCCGATTCGCTGGCACAACTTCGCGCCATCGATCGCGAGTTGGCGCAGACCGAGGATGCGCTGGATCGCCTCTATGAACTGACCCGGCCTGGCGCCGAACGGCAGGCCGGACGACGCACCCGCACGGCCGCAATCGAGATCGGCAAGTCGCGCCTAGAACTCGTCCGCACAATCCTGCTCAACAGCGGCATTCCCAATATCCAGCAGAGGCTCCGTGTCACCAACGCCACCTTCAACCCCGCCGAAGACGACCAGCCCGGCCGAGTCACCCTCACCACAACCGTGAGCGCGGCGAAAAAGAACTGAGTGCGAAGACAGCTCGAGGAATCTTGGCGAAGCCGTCCTCGGTTTCCCAGTTTCCTCGCTTCATATTGACCGCTCCTTGCCGGGTCAACATGATGGGGTACGCGTGACAGACTCCCAGATTAGCAGGCCGTCGACTGAGATGTCCGTCGTCGATTTGCCGATGAAGCCCGTAGGGGCAGTAGATTCGGCTGAATTGCGACGGCCGACGCCAACGGCCGTTATTAGACTCAACTGACGATCAAACGCTTTGGACTCTGGGAGTTAACAGGTGACTGAGCCCGGATCTCAGACGCCATCGCGATTTGCGGGAGTTCGTCTGGCCACTACCTGGCCTGCGTGAAAGGTCGATCCGTAGCTGCGATCGAGTGAAGCGGCGCTTTCCAGAGTCTGGTCACCTCGTTCAGGCAGCGTTGCAACAACATCCACCAGCGATGTTGAGTCTACGAAGACGACCGAAGATCATCACCCCTCCGGCCTAGAGAATTGTCGAGTTTGCTTGATCCCGCGGCGGATGTGCCCGAAATGATGAGGATCTTTCGCGAAGACAGCCATGCGGTCCCTACCGTGAGCCTAATATCGAACTTAACATAATCAACCTTGCCGGCCGGGCGGCAGTGGGATTTGAGGCCGGACATACCGAGTGATGGTGGACGTCCGAACTGTTTCCGACTAGGCGCCATAAAGCGTCCAGAATTTGCCCTCGCTCTTCTTAAGCAGACGGGGGGCCTTGATGTCATAGGACTCGTAGAGATACGCGCCGACCACGCAGCCGCCGAAGTCGAATTCGCCCTGTTTCCCGAAGCCCATGGCCAATCGGTGGTTGGTCCAGCGGATCAGGTCGGTGCTTTCGGCAACGAA
>JBEKVL010000948.1:0-2634 GCA_049514055.1 Tepidisphaeraceae bacterium
AGGCCAAGGGCGGGCGCGTGGTCAGCTCGAATCTCAACCAGCAGCAGCCGGAACAGAAGACGGCCGCGATTTCGTTTGAAGTGCCCGCCGACCAGGCGGATGCGACGCTGCTGGAACTGCGGCGCGACCGCGAGGTGATGAGCCTTACGGTGGCCGAGAACCCGGACACGCAGAACGTCACGGCGGCCAAGCATGGGTTCTCCCTGCAAATCTGCTCGCTGGCGTCGGTGGCCGCCCGCGAGACCGAGACGCTGGTGCTGGTCAGCAAGGCCAACGTCAACGACGCCTTCCGCAAGCTGCTGGGCGAGCTGCGCAAGGCCGACGTGCGGATCCTGACTTCGCAGCTCAGCGAGCAGGATGCGTCCAACCTTTCCGGCAGCATCGACATCGAGGTGTCACGGGCCAAGGAAGCTGAGGCCCGCGCCGCGCTGGCGTCGGCCGGGGTCATCTTCTCGCGGAACGTGGCCCGCTCATCCGACACGGACAACACCGTGGACACGAAGATTCGCCTGCAAATCCGCATGGTCGGCCTGAATCAGCTTGCTCCGGCCCAGACGGTGCGGCTGAATGTGGAAACGCCGGACGTGGAAGCCCGCGCCGGCGATTTGAAGGATGCGGCCGTGCAACTCGGCGGCCGGGTGGTCGATTCACGCCAGAGCACCAGCGCCACCGGGCAGGTGACCAGCCGGCTGGTGCTGGATGTACCGCTGGCCAAGGCGCTGGACCTGCGCGCCAAGGCCCAGGATGCGGGTAAGGTGAGGACGACAGATTCGACGCAGAACCCGGCCATGGCCGACTCCCCGCTGGCGCGTGCCCGGTTGGAGGTGACACTGACAAACGCGTCCCCGATCGTCTCCGACGATTCGGGCCTTGGCGCGGCGTTCCGCAAAGCCGTTGCCACCAGCGTTCGCGGGTTGTTATGGAGTGTTCAGGCGATCATCATCGGGGCGCTGATTGTGGTCCCGTGGGCCGCGATTCTCTGGGGCGGATGCAAGTTGGTGCGGCGGGGCAAGAAGGCAAAGGCGGCGATGGTGGAGGCGGCGTGAGTGGCACCATCGGGTTTGAGCTTTCCTTGTAACCCTGTCTCCGATTTGCCTATGGAAGCACTATGATCTTTTGGCAAGAAAGCGAGCACTCAAGACGAGGAGGCAAATATGCCTCAGATGTGCGTAACCAAAGAGCACGACAACTCCGGACCAGCGGTATCGGCTCGCTGGTGCTGGAGGTAGACGGGAAGACCTTCGGGCCAAAGGCGTGGTGGAACCTCGGGGATATTCAGTCTTGGCCATTTGGGCCAGGTGCCGAGGATAGGTTCGCGGTATCAGCGGCAGAAGAGTTGCCAGTTCTGTGGTTCCGAGTTGCCGCCGTCGCTGCGACTGACCCCGTTGGCCTACCACCCCTGACAAAGAAGGACAACAAAGACTTTGCTAACGTGCCGCGGCGGAGGTTACAATCCGGTATCGGGCACACGTCGGGTGGCCCGGAACCCTTCCTTCGGTTGCGCAAGAACGAAAGAACCAGACCATGCCCAGTAGCATCGCACAGGTTGAGCAGCTGGAAACTCGGCAAATGTTGTCGGCAGTAGTGTCCCCGGTTTCGCCCGCACTCGCAGTCAGCACGAGCGCGGTTGAGCTGAGAGCCGCGTTGGCCACCACCGTGGTCATTAAGCAAGCGAGCAACGGAAAGACCGTTCATGCAACCGTGGGCGATACCCTGCGCATCGAACTGGCGGGGAATCCGACGACGGGGTTTCAGTGGTCGGTCACGGCGGTGAAGGGGAAGGCGGCCGTGCAGTCCGGCGAGGTGCGTTACCAGCCCAGTCCCACAGCTGCGGGCATCGTGGGCTCGGGTGGGACGTTCATCGCCACGTTCAAAGCCGTCAAGGTGGGTAAGGTGGTCGTGACCATGGCCTATAGACGTCCCTGGGAGACCGGCAGCCCCGCCAAAACGTTCACGGTGACAATTTCCGTCAAATAGCCCTCCTCGCTGACACTCGTTGCACAGGCGATAGTGGGAAGATGTGGCCTCACACCTTCCTTGCGGTAGATCGAACGGCCGCGCACCACCGTCGCCAATCGGTATCATGGAACGGCTGCTCCGTCAGGTAGAATTCCCGGAGCCATTCGCTGTCCGGCGGCCCGCCGATCAGCATCGGCATCACTTCCGACCCGCGACGCCGGTAGAACCGCAGCAGGTTCGGCAGGCTGATCGGACGGCCGTTGACCACCGATCGGCGTAGGGTGCGCAGCGTCCAGAGCAGCGCCCAGCGGCGAGCACGGGTTCGGGTAAGTGGTCTCGTTCCTAGTTTCACGTCCTTTGCCATAACGGCCTCCATGCCTGGTGCCGAGTCGCATCATCGACTCGCGGGCTTCTTCGTTGTCGCGGCCTTCTTGCCGGTCGCCTTCGTAGGCTTCTCCCGTTTCCGTTTCTTCCCTCCAGCGCGTAAGATGCCTGCCGCGATGGGATACGGAGAATCCGATACTCGCGCCAAGCTGATTGATCCCGTCCTCTATCAACGGGGCTGGACCGAGGAGAACATCCGCCGCGAAGAAAGTGCCGGGGCCATTCATGTCATCGACGACGTCCCGAGGAAACAGCCCAAGGGCCGCACCGATTACACGCTCCGCATCAAAG
>JBEKVL010000949.1:0-2630 GCA_049514055.1 Tepidisphaeraceae bacterium
CCGGCGGGTGGGGCGGCGCGTTCACCGTGACGCTGGGGCTGGAGAAGGAGTTCCCCGACCGCATGGTCAACACGCCGATCTCGGAGGCGGGCTTTTTCGGCGTGGCGCTGGGCGCGGCCATGATGGGCCTGCGGCCTATCGTCGACGTCCAGTACGGCGACTTCCTGTTCTGCGCGATGGACCAGGTGGCCAACCAGATCGCCAAGATGCGATACATGTCCGGCGGAAAACTGACGGTTCCGCTGGTGATGCGTGCCCCCGTCGGCGCGACAGGCCGCGGGGCGCAGCACGGGCAAAACCTGGAACCGTTCTTTCTGCCACT
Organism: Tepidisphaeraceae bacterium; assembly: GCA_049514055.1. Taxonomy (GTDB): domain Bacteria; phylum Planctomycetota; class Phycisphaerae; order Tepidisphaerales; family Tepidisphaeraceae; genus JANYKD01. Next base: position 323 of record JBEKVL010000949.1, read on the forward strand.
CCAGGGCATCAAGATCATCTGCCCGGCCACCGCGTACGACGCGATGGGCATGTTGCGCACGGCCGTGCGGGATGAGAACCCCGTGCTCATGTTCGAGCACAAGCTGCTGTACGGTTCCAAGGGCGCCCGGGCCGAGAGCGGCGCCGTGGACGGCTCCAGCGAAATCCCCGATGATGAATTCCTGGTTCCCTTCGGCAAGGCGGTGGTCCGCCGCGAGGGCAAGGACGTGACCATTATCGCGACGCTCCTGATGATGCATCGCTGCCTGCGGGTGGCCGAGTTGCTCGCGGGCGAGGGCGTCAGCGCTGAGGTGATCGACCCTCGCTCGCTCGTGCCGTTCGACTGGGACACGGTCAAGGCCTCGGTGGGCAAGACCGGCCGCGCGGTCATCGTCGAGGAGTCGCCCAAGCGCGGAGGCATCGGCGCGGAGATCGCCGCGACCCTGGCCGAGGAGTGCCCCGAACTGCTGACCGCCCCCATCCGCCGCGTCGCCGCACAAAACACGCCCGTGCCTTTTTCGCCGCCGCTGGAAAACTTGTACGTGCCCAGCGTGGAACGGATCGCGGGCGTGGTGAGGGAAGTGTGTGCATATTGAACGTCGGCCGTCGAAATGACCAATGACCTAATGACGCAATGACCAATCAATGTCCAATTTCAGAGAATGACCAATGCTCAATGAGGAACTGTACCCGGTGTTCTTGGAGATTTCTTTCGGGCTGAAGCTCCTGATTGGTCATTGGACATTCCTTTATATTGGTCATTGATTGGACATTGGTCATTGCGTCATTGGTCATTTGCGTTTCCACTCTCCTGTGGTAATAATTACCAACTGACCTTGAAATAAGGAGCAAACCATGTTAGCAGGCCATCCATTCGGCGCGTGCCTTCCCACGTTTTCCAGTTGCGCGGACCGTTATTGCCTTTCCGGGTACGGCGGGGGCGGTAAGACCATGGAGGAGATGCTTGACCTGGCCAAGAAGGTCGAGGGCCTCGACGCCCTGGAGCTGGTGGGCAACTGGCACGTCAATGACGACAACGTGCAGAAGGTCGGCAAGATGTTCAAGGAGCGCAACCTGAAGATCTGCATGTTGGTGCCGGACCTCTGGACTCAGGCCAAGTGGGGCCGAGGGTCCATCGCCGCGCCGGACGCCGCCACGCGCAAGGCCGGCGTCGCCGAAATCAAGAAGGTCATGGACTGGGCCGCCCAGCTCGGCTGCCCGTACATCGACGTCTGGCCGGGACAGGACGGCTTCGACTACCCGTTCCAGGCCGACTACATCGAGGCCGACAAGTGGATCAAGGACGCGCTGGTCCAGTGCTCCGCCCACCAGCCCAAGGTGCGGCTGCTGGTGGAGTACAAGCCCAAGGAACCGCGAACGCATTGCTTCGTCTCGACGGTAGGCCGCGTGCTGCTGCTCATCAAGGACCTGCCAAACGTCGGCGCCCTCATCGACTGGGGCCACGCGCTCCAGGGCGGCGAGAACGTCGCGGAGTCGGCCGCGCTCCTGGCGGCACGCTGGCGGGCGATTTTATCGGCACGGCCGGCACGAGCATGGGGTCGGCCTCGCCCGGCACGGACATCCTGAGTTTCTACTCCGCGGCGATGGACATCGAGCCCGACACCGGCATCGGCGACATCAAGAGAATCGAGTACGTGTACGAATCCTCCGGCAAGGACGAGATCACGCTGGTCCGCCTGGTGACCACGAACCTGCTGCCGGTGGGCGGGATCACGCCCCAGCCCAGGCGGGAGGTGATCGCCCGGGGCCTGGTCAACTTCACGGTGCGATACTTCGACGGCTTGACCTGGTTCGACACGTGGGATTCCTCGCTGCCGGTCTTCCCGGACGTCCCCAACACGCAGAACAAGAAACTGCCGCGGGCCGTCGAGATCGTCCTGGAATTCAAGGGCGATTCCGACCGCAAGGGCGAGGTTGTCGATCAGACGGTGCTGCCGGTCTGCGGGACCGACCAGGCGGCGATTGCCGCGGCGCAGGCCGCGGCTCAGATGGGGGGGATGCCATGAGGTCTTCGCTGCGAACATGTGGCACGGTCATCCCGGCCGTGTGTTCCACGGGCGAGACGCCCGTGCCACGCATGGGCGAGACGCCCATGCCACGCCGTGGCGCGATCCTCATCGTGGCCATGTGGGTGATGGTGGTCCTGGTGGGGCTGGCGCTGGTGCTGGGTCAGACGATGCGGGTCGAGAGCGTCTCCTCGGCGAACGAGCTTTCCTCGCTCCAGGCCCAGGGCGTCGAGCAGGGCGCCATCCAGTACGTGCTCTATAACCTGGACTCGCTTCAGGGCA
>JBEKVL010000950.1:0-2627 GCA_049514055.1 Tepidisphaeraceae bacterium
AAGGTAGAACGGCTCGGACGGCCCGAGCGGCACGGTGGAATAGACATTGTGCTCAATGAAGTAGTTCAGCACGATCTGCGGTTGGGGCTGCACGGTGATTGCCGTTGGATAGAGCGTGATCGTCACCGGCTGGCCGGTAGTGGGATCGGTATAAGTGAGCGTTCCGCCGAGGTTGCAGGTTGTCGGTGCGGCTGGGGCGGCAGAGTTGGTCGGGATGAACTCGTAGGTGACCGTGCCGGTGCTGTCACCGGCCAGTATCCCGGTCCCGTCAACGGCGGTGATTGGTCCGCTGAGCACCGGAGGCTCGATCACGAAATCGCCGCTGACTGGATTACCGCTGGAATCGGTGACGGCGAGGTCGACGCCGACATTGGTGAGGTTCTGCGGCAGCTCATCCTGCAATTGGATGGTCCCGGTGAATTCCTGGCCGGTGAGGACGGCGGATTGATCGATCTGGATGGTGACCTGGGCTTCGACGTTGGATTGGGGCTGGACCACTGACGGCAGAATGGGCGCCCCGCCGAGGTTGATCCCTCCGCCCGAGCCGCCGCCACCACCTCCGCCGCCGCCACCCGGACTGAATGCCTCGCCGCCAAAGCCTGGAAGCTGGGCGATGATTGCCGGCGTGCAGACCCGTCCGGGCACGTCCACGGAGGCAAGGAATCCGGCGGTAACCGTCACTTGCGTCGCGTCGCTGGCAATGTATTGATACGTGCCGCTGAAAAGCAGATGGCATGCCGCGCCGGTCCCGCCATTGTTCGTGACCGTCAGCGGAACGGTGACAGTTGAATTGGCAGGAATCGCGCCGATGTCGTACGTGTTCGGGCCGCTGGAGGGATACGGCGGCACGAAGGAATACTGCGGATCCGACGGCACGGTAAACGTCACATTCTGAGCCGCGATCAGGCCATGGTTTGTGAACGTCAGTGTCATCTGACCCGCCTGATTAACCGCCAGCGTGGGAATCGGCGTGCAATCGAGCGTTACCACCGGCGCCGGGACGTTGGTCGCGAAGGTCGCCTGCAGCGTGATCGAATAATGCTGCGTCACCGGATTCTCAGTGATCACCCAGGAATAGTTGACCGTCTGATCCGGCAGATAGACGCTTTCCTGGTTGGTGATTCCGGGCACCACCGTGATCGTCTGCTGCTCGGTCGTGTGGTTGGGCGCGCTGACCTGAAGCAGGTAGCTGCCGGCGTCGACGTTGCCCAGGTCAACCGAGCCGCCGGTCGTGGTCGTGCCCGTGGCAATGACGGTGGCATTGTTGTACGGATCCAGAAGCCGCGCGGTTGCTCCGACCAAGCCGCCGGTGGTGACGTAGTCCGTCACGCCGACCTGTACGTCGCCGATGGCGGTGGAGATCGCGCGGAAGTTGAACGGCTCCAGGAACGTGACGTTGCTGTTGGAGAACTCGATCTTGCCGGTGTATTCGGCCAGCGTCATATTCGCCGGCGGCAGCAGTTGCAGCGTGACGGTGGTCGACCCACCCGCCGGGATCGACGGAATCACCGGGTTGGTGGGGGCCGGCGAAGACAAGAACAGGTAACTGGTCGCCGGCAGTGTCACGTTCAGGTCACCGGTCGGCTGGTTGCCGATGTTGTTGAGCTGGAACGTCACCAGCGTCTGCTCACCGACAAGCATTCCCGTGTTCAATGATGGCGGCGTCGCCGTGAGCTGCGGGCCGACCGGAGTGATGTTGACGGCCATCGATTCCGAGGCCACCGCGCCGATGGCCGTCGTCACGTTGAACGTGAGCGCCTCGAAGGTGCTTGATGAGTTGGCGGCAGTCAGCATGATGTTGATCTGCTGCTTGCCATACGGCGTGATCGTGGTTATCGGTATGCTGGTCTGCACATTCAGATTCGACTGGGCGCCCGTTACATTGACGCCCAGGCCGGTGATGGAAACAGGGCTGAGGTTGTAGACCTCCAGGGATACATCGACCGGCGTGCCGGGCACGAGCGTTTGCGGCCCAAGCGAGCCCGTGCTGATCGCCGCCACGTCAAATGACTGCTGGATCACGTTGACATTGCTCAGCGGAGGCGCGACGCACAGGCCGTAAACACCCGTCTGCGTCGGGGTGAAGGTTGTGGAGTAGTTGCCGTTGGAATCGGTCGCGACCGGGAGGATGGTCGGCGTGCCATTCAAGAGCACACGCACGGTCAGCGGCACACCCGTGGCGTTGTCGCCGGTGTCACCGTAGCCGGCATGACCGGTGATGCTGACGGGCGTGTTGATCAGCACCGTGGTGGCCGTGGTCGTCACCGTCGCCGAATACTGCTCCGGCAGTTTGGCTGAGGCGGTTGACGTGTCGTTGGCGTAATTGCTCTCGACCAGCGCCTGGTTGGAGTTGGCCTGCACTGAAGCTTGCAGCGCATCGGTCGTGACAAACCCCTGCGGCAACTGGAACATCGCGGTTAGCAGCCCGCTGCTTGCTCCGCCGGAGATCGGGCCGGTGTCGCTGACCGTCGTCGAACTGCTGTAACTGCTGCCCGGCACCGTATCCGTCAGCGTGATCTTATCGTGAAAAGAAGCCAGGGCAGCGGCGTTGGAAATGTTGGTGTCCTGCCAGGTGACCGTCACCACGCCGCTGTCATTTTCCGACCCGCTCAGATTGGTAACTGTGA